>JAURNZ010000047.1 GCA_030829925.1 Gammaproteobacteria bacterium
CAATGTTATCTAAGTCAGCTAAAATACAAAGCAGAAGACAAAAAGGTGTCATTGCAGATCAGACGGTTTATTTTGGCGGGGAAGGAGAGACTTTTAGTGTGTCACATCATACTTCAGATCGAACATGTTTTATGTCTGGACTTTTGTTTTCAATTAAAAAAGTGATGCAATTAGATTGTTTGGTTTATGGCTTAGATCAATTGTTATTTCCAAATGGTGCGAGTGCCCCAGTAGATATTTTTTAAGAAAAATTCACGTTTTATTTGATACATGATAGATATTATCTATAATGAACATATAGGCAACTTGGAGAAATTATGACTTTAGATACAAAAAACTTACTTAATTGGGGTACATGGTTTAGGGGCATTATACTTGTATTATTAGGCATTGCGACCTATTACCTTTTATATTATGTTGTAAGTATTCTTGCCATTATACAGTTTGTAATTACATTGGTATCTGGTTCTCAAAACCAACAGCTTAAAGGTTTTGGCGACATGTTAGCAACGTTTATTGCTGATTCAGTTTATTATATTACTTATGCAACTGATACACCACCTGCGCCTTTTGATCAGTTGAAAACTGAAAAGAAAGTTGCAAGTAAAACAAAAAAAGGCAAGTAACACTTTTGCTTAAGGTTTCTATTGGCATCATTAAAAATGATGCCGGTCAATTTTTAATGTGTTCTCGAACTTCAGGTCCATATGCAGGTTATTGGGAGTTTCCTGGTGGTAAAATTGAAGCAAATGAATCATCTTCAGCTGCTTGTTCTAGAGAACTATATGAAGAAATTGGCATTAAGGTTCATGACTTAGATCATTTGGGGGACATAGAGCATGCATACCCTAAAAGGACCGTGCTCCTAAATGTATTTCTAATTAAAAAATATAGCAATGTTCCAAAAGGTCGTGAGTCTCAGGCCATTGAGTGGATGAGCTTAGAAACAATTCAAAGTAAGTTCAATGGGATGGAGTTTCTACCGACAACGGATGTTGTTCTTTCTCTATTGGATCACTAGTTTTTTTGTTATCTTGATTTTTTTCTGGGCTATCAACGAAAGCCCTTTTAATATTCTCTGAAGATAGAATTGTATGTTCATTTGCTTGAAAGCAATGTTGCATCATTTTATATAATCCATCCGCATAATCTGAGTAACAGATGGTGTATTGAATGGCAATGCTTAAACATAAAAGAACCAGCTGAAAAGTAGGTATAAATGAAAAATTAAAAGCACAAAGTAAAATACAGGCTAGGCTAAACATTGTTGTGCATGTAAGTAGGTTTTTACAAATTTCTATGAAATCTGCCTTATATTTTTCAAACTTAATGTCATTATGAGTAAAGTTTGTTAGACGAATCAGTCCAAGCGTTAGAGCAGACATAATCGTCCAGCCTAATTGAATGAAGATAATACTATGCACAAACGAATTATGAAGCGCGTTGTATAAAATATGAGATGGCGTAAACCAGTGGCCCTGTATAATTAATGGAGCAGTGTTAATTGTGCCTAAGCCAAGCGTAATAAAATGAAAACTTAACCATATCAAGCCGACGACTAACATCAGGTGCCACAAACGATAATGTTGCCTGTTTGTAAAAATAGTTGTTTTTGCACTTATTCTGAAAAAATCAATATATGAAAATACATTTTTTTTAGTTTGAACGAGATACGTTGTACAATCGTCTAAGCCATATCCTTTGGTAATTGAGATGGCGATATTAAATACCGCATAAACCATTACTTCAGAAATTCTTAAAATTATTTTAAAAGGAACGTCATAAAGAACGGTGAGTAAGAAAAATATGATCGACCTTTCTAGGTCCCTGGCCATATGATAAAACTGATCAATAGAAGGCTCATTGATGAGTTGTCTGATGGCTAAGAATGGCCATAATAGCATCATCAGAGCGGAGGCAATAAAGCTTTTTTGAGTATTGTCCCGGTAAAAGTCATAACTGATCACACAAATTTTGAAAAGAAAAGATAGCGAGCCAATCATTGCAACAGTACCAAGGTGAGTTTGGATATATGGGACTAAAATAAATAGATTGAGAGTAAGCAAGGTTAATATTGTGAAGGCTAAAACATCTAAAGGGTACATTTCCCACAGCTGTGATAAACGAGCAATATAGCTTCTTTTTCCAGCTGTTAAAGAATCATAGGCAATGATAAGCATGTTGCCAATCATCATGGATGCTGTGAAGGCGAGGAGACTAGTTCCAACATTAGCATTGATTAATGCAATGGCTAAAGTATGTGCAAAGTCAGCAATGATGGCAGGAATAAAATGATTATAAAATGAAGCAAATGATATAATGAATAATCCCAAAAATAGCATCATTATGATGGGGTGCCTTAAACCATATAAGTAATAAAACTCATTAAGCTCCATGAAAATATGTTCTGCTTGTAAGAATGGGTTGTTGTAGAAAAAACCTTTGATGTTGATTGTTTTCGGAAGCAAAAATGGCACTATCAAAAGTGAGCCAAGTAAGAAAGCTTGAGAGGATAACAACATTATGGTTGCATTAATGCTGAAAATATTACCTATGATAGAAAAAAAACCAGAAATAACAGAAAAGTCTAAATACAGAATATAACTCATCACGCCAAAAAAGCCAAAAATCATGCCAAATTTATCAAGATTGCTAGCTTGTGATTCATTGATTTTCTTATTTATGCTAGCTTTATAGAGTTTGACGATATCTTTAAGTTTTGTACAAAAGATGGCTAAACTGATGATGACAAGTATTGCCATAATGCTTGAAATGCTAAAGATGGTTGCGATACTGGAAATGAGCCCCAAGACTAAACTATGTTGGTAAATGCTGACAGCTGCAATAACTAGAATGGATGCTATGAAGATATATAAAAATTGTCTATTTTCTTTTGTTTGGAAAAAGCGCCATGTGACATTTCTATAGGGGGTTCTAAATAATAAAAATTCTGAAAACTTAAGTGGTTGCCCTTTTGTGGGAAAGTTATGGTCTTTTTCAGGTTCTGCAAATACTGTTAATATTTGGTTAACAATAATAAAGACAACGATTGTGAATAATATATGCAGTGAACTAGATAATGCGAGTGTAAGTATTCCATCGAAAAGATGATAGAAAGCCATATTTAGTATGTTATAGGGATAGAAGAAATGAATTAAGACCAATAAACAAGTAAGCATTGTCATAAAGCTTTTCATGCTTTTTAGGATGAATTCAGATAAGGTAAGTGTGTTTTTTGGTGTAAGTTGTGTTAGATATGTGATTCCTAGGATGATGAGGGTTGCTAAAAAACTCGCCGCAAAAAAAGGATTAGATATTGAAAAAGCACTTGCAAAATGTTGAATTGCACTTAGGTTCTTGCTTAAAAAAAGCAATATCATGGTTAGTGAAGCCGTAACACCAATATTTAATAAACCTTTGTAGCTTATGAATGGCAGCCATTGTGGCTTGTTATAAAGCCATGACCTTTTATTAGGTTCAGGTGTGGGTTCAAGTGTTTGTTCTTTTTCGATGAATTTAAGAATGGTGTTCGCTGTTTGATTGTTAATGTCTGCCAGATGGCCATCTTTGTGTAATATATTAAGACTGATCGAGTTTCTGGGCACCTTAAGCGTGGATGCTTTTTTAAATTCATAATCATCCACAAAATTAAGGCCTGCTTTAAATGCATGATCAACAGCATTAATTATATAGATCTCATCAGTTTGGTTTTTGTCATTTTTTTCTATAAACGTTCTTATTAGATCAATGAGATAGTATTTGAAAAGTGTTTGTGTGCTTGGTTCTTCATCAAGTTGTTTTTTGATGAATTCTTCTTTAAGTTCGTCAAGCTCATTTTGTAATTTTTTGAGTAAGTCTACGCAATAGATGTTTTGACTGAAAATTTCAGGGTAGTCTTCATGAAGTTTAAGTGTATGTGTGCCAAGTAGCCAGATTAGTTCGTCAAGTATGTGAACGGGATTGTCCGAAGACCGTATCACACCAATTTTTTGAAAAAGTTTGGTTGGTAGGTCATTTATATTAAATACTATGTCGCGTTTATAACCTTCTGTTGGATTTCTAGATTCTAAAAGGGTTACTTCTACGTTTCCTAGATTTTGGATG
>JAURNZ010000048.1 GCA_030829925.1 Gammaproteobacteria bacterium
CTTTTTAACGCAAGTTTATCTAATTTGTTCCCAGAATTATATGAATATAATTCAGATTTCCCATAGATGAAATCCTTCCAATGATGGCGTCTATTGTAAAAGTATTTTATGGCCAGATCGTCTGTATAGGGCAAACAAACACCTATATTAAAATGAATACTTAAAGACTTAAACAATCCCACTGTTTGAGAATTCAGCCAAACTGAAACAAATGGATTAAATAGCGCCTCTCGAAAATTTGTTTTAACCATAGGCGAGGGTAATTTTTCTTTTCCAAACACAACCATTTCTGGAGTATATAAAAAATTATTCATTAACTCTGCCTGATTATAAGGAAGCTTATATGCGCAGTCTTTTTTCCTATGACGATAAAATAATAAACCAATATATCCTATACAATTAGCCATACGCGCTTTAAAATTTTTTTTATCAAAGTTGTTTAAGAAAAATTCTGAAACATAAAAACGCTTAGCTAAAGGTATAAACCCTTCGCGAGGCAATGAGCCTGTTAAACAAAAGTTTTGAAGCACATCAAACCCAGCTCCCGTGAGTACAATATCAATATCATCGACTTTCATTTTTTGCATTGATATAAAATATGGATCTGTACGATGTATCATGAGTGATGGCGCTGTCATAAATTGCTTCAATTGATTCGTATATATACCGTTATAATCAATATTCACTACTTCATGAGACCAATTTTTGTATTTAGCAATTCTCTCAGATATCGATAGATCGATATAATTTTCTCTGTAACTTGGATTCTCTTTAAATGTATATAGCTTAAAAGGGATGCTTAGAGACTCAAGCACCAGAACCAATAAAAGTGAATCTACACCACCAGAAAAAAAGACGCCTACTTTTTTCTTACCATGTAATTTTTGTTTCAGTGTGTGTTTTAGAGTATCTACTAAGTCATCTATCGTTTGCTTTTCACCCTTATAATTGTGAGGCTTTGCACTAAGTTGCTTATTAAACTTATAAGTGTGTGCAGAAATGAAGCAAAATACTTTCCTATATACCGTTTGCCCTAACTTACAAGAACCTGTTGTATAATACACTTTTAACAATTCAGGACATGGCTCTAGCCCCTCACCAATTAACTTTATTTCATTAGTCACATAATATGTTTGAGGCGCGATTTCTTGATAATATAAATCAAACAAAGGAGAAGCAATAATGGTTAACCTCAACTTTCCAGTAGGTGTGTGTAAAACGATAACCAGCTTGTTTTAGATAAGCTAATTGTGCATCTAAATTTGATTTAGACTGTAATTTACCTTGTTTTATTTTAAAATCAACTTTTATTGTTTTCATGTTTTTACCAACTTAAGGTTAAGTATAGTAAAAATAATAGTCTAAATTAAACTTATTGGCATTGGCTAGAATTAGAGCCCTGACAGGATGGCTCTTCAAGAGTCAGAGGACCTTGGCGGCCACACCCATTTAAAATGAGGATGGCCAACAAGAAAAAAAGTTTTTTATTACGCATCTAAACTAGAAACAATGCTTCCCAATTGTTTTTCATCAATCGCACCAGGAATAAAGACTGCGCTGTCAGGTGAACTGTTAGCAAAAATCAACGCTGGGGTGCCTTGTAATTTTAGTTTAGTCGCAAGAGCAAAGTTTTCGTCAATTTCTTTTTGCGCCTGAGGCAAATACTTTTTAGCTTCTGCAATATTAATGCCTGCATCAGCTAATACTTGATCAACTTTTGCTTCAGTTGAGATATCTTTTGCAGTCATGAGTGCATGATGCGCTTCTTTGAATTTACCTTGTTGTTGTGCCGCAAGAACAAGTTTTGAGGCATACAAGGATGACTGGCCTCTGATGGGTAATAATCTGATACTCACCTTCAGGTCACCTTTATCAGCCAACGCATCTAATCTTGGCCCCATTACTCGACAATGACCACATTGATAATCCATGAACTCAACAACGGTTACTTTAGCATCACTAGAACCTAAAGTCGGGGCTTTAGAGTTTTTAAACAGCGTATCAAAATTTGCCACAACGACTTGTTTAGACTGATCTTCCATTTTTTGCATTTCTTGACTTCGATAAGCCATCAAAGCATCAAAAACAACTTTTGGATTTTCCTTAAGATATTGTTTAACAACTACCTCGACCTCTGTTTTCTCATCTGCTTTCATCGCAGAAAAAGCTGTCAAAGGCATAAATAAAAGTAATGCAATGACATGCAAAAAAAGTTTTCTCATATAACACTCTCCATAATCTTGTATAGATTATAACGCCAACGAGTGTCTAATAGCAATTGAACCAGCGATTAACTTTAATCAAAATCTCTGTAGAAGTCTCTGTAAAGCAAAAATGCAAATAAAGATAGCGTCATCATAAAGATTAAGACCATTGGACCAAAGCTATGTCTTTCTTCAACGGATGGATCACTGGCATAAACTAAGTAATGCAAAAGTGCATCGATCTTATCATTAAATGCATGCGCACTAATAGAACCTGAGGTATCTAACTTGACTACCTGATAAAACCTTGGATGAAAAGCACGAATTTGTTCAGGTGTCATAATAAGCTTTTGTTTGCCCTGCAAGTCTGGATAAGGGTTTGGCATGGCGGTGTTTTGCCACATAATATTATCGTAGCTGCCATTTTCAAAGTAATACCCTTTCAAGTAGCCATATAGCCAATCGACACCCTTAGTTATTGCAACAAGGGATAAATCTGGTGGCGGATGCCCCTTCCAACTATCCTTGCTCCATTGTGGCGCATCTTTTGGGTTAATGCCGGCATTAAGTGAAACATCATCAAAACGCAAATACTTCATACTATGACAAGTAAAACAGCGCTCTTTAAAAAAGGCCGCACCCTCTGATACCTTTTCAGCGTTACTTGTATCAATGCTCACTTTTGGCAGTCTAATGTACGCCTCCAAACCATCTGCGGCTACAATAGAGGCCAAGCACAAAAGGGCTAGTTTAATTCTGGTGGTTGTTTGCATGTCTCAATCCTTGTATAAATTGGCATAAGCACAAAATGTCCAAAGTACAATACGGTAAATATTCTTGTCCAAAATAGATGAGTATCTGTCGCAGGTACCATTCCATAATATCCTAACATGATCACGCTCAAGATAAAAACACATAATGATCCCCTAGAAAGCCTACCTTTGTATCGCATCGACTTAACTGGACTCTTGTCTAACCATGGCAAGAAAAACAAAATGACTAAACTTAAAAACATAAATATAACACCCAACAACTTGTCAGGAACAGCCCTTAAAATTGCGTAAAATGGTGACAAATACCACACTGGATGGATGTGTGAAGGTGTTACCATTGGATTGGCAGGCACCTGATTGATATGTTCTAAAAAGAACCCATAAAACGTTGGCGCATAAAAGACAACACCTAAAAATAGTGCTAGCGCTACAAAGACAACAAATAAATCTTTAGAGATGACATAAGGATAAAATGGAATCACCTTTTTTCTTAAATTTTTTGCCGGTTTTTTGTGCGCATTAACAGTGACCCCTTCAGGGTTATTTGAGCCTACAACATGCAATGCTACAATATGTATTCCTATAAATAAGAAGATAACCAAAGGAAATGCGACTATATGAAAAGCGAAGAACCGAGAAAGCGTTACAGACGAAACAACAAAGTCACCTTGAAGCCACTGTGCCAAACCATCGCCAACATATGGAATAACTGTTAGAAAAGAAATAATAACACGTGTTGCCCAATACGACATTTGCCCCCACGGAAGAACATAACCTGTATATGCAATCGCTATCATCAAAATATATATAACAACGCCCGACATCCATAAAAACTCACGAGGATTTTTATATGACCCGTATAATAGTGCTCTAAACATGTGTAGATAAATAGCGATAAAGAAAAAAGACGCGCCCACAACATGCAAATACCTTATCAACCAACCATAAGGAATCTCACGCATCATATACTGAATAGACGAAAAGGCTTGCTCAGTGGTTGGCACATAGTACATCAGCAGAAAGATCCCACTAATAACCTGAACGGCTAACATGACAAAAGCAATTGCGCCCATAGCATACCAAAAATTGATCGAGCTATGAACATAATACTCTTTTAAGTTTTTACGTAGAAAACCAGCTATGGGTAAGCGTTGCTCTAACCAATCTCCTAATTTAGACATAACGCTCATCCCCAGCTTTATCAGCACCAATTACAATTGTATCCTTGTTAGGAAAATAATAGGGCGGAACCATTAAATTGGTTGGTGCAGGCACTTGTTTATACACTCGTCCTGCTAAATCAAATTTTGAGCCATGACACGCACAGAAAAAGCCACCTGCCCAGTCCTTGTCAACACTTGCTTGTTCTGGTTTATAGGTTGGAGAACAGCCAAGGTGCGTACAAATTGCAACAACAACAAAGATGTCCTTGTTAAGCGATCTAAAATCATTGCTGCTATTTTGTGGTTGCTTAGAATAAAGTGAATCTGGATCACGAGGATATGGTTCTTTTTTTTCTAATTCTGCAATTTGGTTTTCAGTTCTTTTGATAATATAAATTGGCATTCCTTGCCATGTCACAGCAATCTTTTGGTTTGGCAATAAACCTTTGATATCAACTGCGATTGGCGAAGATGTACTTTGTGCTTTTTTTCCGGGCTGCATAGACTTAACAAACGGCCAGAAAGCAAACAAAGCACCAACGGCACTCAAACTTGATACTATAAACTTTAAAAATTGTCTGCGGCTTTTGCTTTTAACTACCATATAAATCATCCTTGATCTTGAAACTAAATGAATTATAGGTCAAAAATAAAAAAGCAGCTACTTTTTATTTTTCAAATGAAATAGATGGCTCAACTGCTTGTAATTTGCTCTCTATTTGCATTTTAATCTCCTCAAGTCTTGGCTGAGAAATTGAGCTATATCTGAGTGTTAAGGCATTTGTTGTATTGGATGCCCGAATGATTGCCCAACCGTCTTTAAAGCTTAGTCTAACACCATCAATTGAGTTGATTTCCACATCACTATAATCAAGTTGTTCAATGAACTCATCAATAATTTCGAATTTTCTAGCTTCATCCACATAAACAATGAGCTCATGGGTGCTGTACGTCTTAGGAATAAATGAAATAATATCATCTAAAGATACGTCTTCATTTGCAACCAATTGCAATAAAACAGCACCAGCTGCAAATGCATCATCAAAATCATACCAATAATAGGGCAAGAAAATATGACCACTCATTTCTCCGCCTATCTCAGCATCAGATGACATCATTTTTCGTCTGATTTTTGAGTGGCCTGTTTGCCACATAATGGGCTGCCCCCCCCATTTCAAAATAAGGTCTGTGAGATAGTTCTCACATTTAACGTCAAAAACAACTTTAGCACCTGGTTTTTTTGCCAACAAATGCTTGGATAACAACAGCATGATTTGATCTGGCCAAACAATTACTCCCGAAGAAGTCACTATGCCTAATCGATCAGCATCACCATCAAATGCTAACCCGATATCTGCTTTTTCATCCTGGACCTTCTTTTGCAGATCAACTAAGTTTTTGGGGTCACCAGGGTTAGGGTGGTGGTTTGGAAAATTTCCATCAGGCTCACAAAACAAAGGGATGACGTTCATACCCAATGCGCGATATAAGTCTTCAACAATCACTCCAGCAATACCATTGCCACCATCTACAACAATTTTTAGAGGACGATTAATTTTAATGCGATCATTCATCTCTTGAATATAGCGCTCCTTAACATCAGCTGTTTCAACTGGCAAAGGCTGATGGCTGTCGCCTAAATTATTATCATTGATTCTTAATTGAATGTCATGAATGACATCTGCGGGTAATGGCACACCATCCATATATAACTTAATACCATTATAGTCTTTTGGGTTATGGCTTGCTGTAATCATAATTCCATCAGGAGCGATGAATTTAGTTGTATAATTTAAAACAGGCGTTGGAACCTCACCAACATAAACTACTTGAACACCGCCTTCACCTAGCCCAGTGACCATGGCATCATAAAACAGAGGGGAAGAATATCTAACGTCACGACCGACAACAACCTTATCTCTTCCTGCTTCGCGAACCAATGAGGCAAATACGCGTCCAATCGCATAATAATCATTTTCAAAAAGCGTCTTATCGACAATACCTCTAATGTCATACGCTCTAAATATTTCAGAAGAAGGCTGGTTATTAACTTGATATGAACCCATTACGCACCCTCTGACACTTTTTCATCAGACTTAACATCAAAGCGCCCTGTGCTTCCAAAACCCGACTCACCACGCTCGGTTTCTGCAAACTCACTAACTATTTTAAAATTTGGCTGAGCGACCGGCATAAACACCATTTGCGCGATCCGCTCACCAGGCTCAACAATATAATCTTCATCGCTCGAATTCCAACAAGATATTTTAATTTCCCCCTGATAATCGGAATCAATTAAGCCAACACCGTTGCCTAGAATAATCCCTTTCTTATGGCCCAGCCCTGATCGTGGCATCAATACTGCAGCATAACCTGGGTCCGAGACATAAACAGCAATACCGCTGCTAATTAAAACTCGCTCATTTGGTCTTACGGTTAGTGGCCCATCAAGACATGCAATAAGATCCATGCCTGCAGAACCTGGTGTTGCGTATTCAACATTTAAGAACTTTGTACCAATTCTTTTATCAAGAATTTTGACTTCCACTTGATTTAACATGTGCTCTACCTCTATTTGATTTTTTAACTACTAAGGGAATACCTGAATGTTGGGCTGCTAAATTATACATAGACTTTTCGTTATCTCCGCCTTGTTTTTGCCAACGAACAAATTGTCTTTTCATCGCACGCTCAACTTCATTCTCTGGACTTAAAAAGTTACCTACATCCCATGCCTGATCGTTTTTATGAGACTCGACATAAAGCTTCCCGCCTTGATAAGCTAGCTTCAAAGGTTGATTAACTAAGTTTACTGGCGTGTCAATGGCTGTATGATTAAATAAAGCTTCTACGTCTTCAGGATACATATTAATGCAACCCGCAGTAACTTTGCGCCCAATGCGATTAGGGTCATTTGTACCATGGATAAGATAAGTAGGGTGAGACAATCGCATTGAATAACCCCCTAATGGGTTATCAGGACCTGGCTTAATCATTTTAGGCATATCAACCCCTTTTGCAACCTGATCATCATATAATGATTTTGGTACGAACCAAGTTGGATCTTTAGTTTTTTCAATGATTTTATACTTGCCTAAAGGTGTTTCCCAGCCAACACGGCCTATGCTAACAGGATAAACATCGAATTTATGCTCTTTTGGTCTAAATAAATACAACCTACGTTCAGCTAAATTTACAACCATCCCTTTTTGACGAACATTCGGCAACATGAATTTTGTTGGCAACACAATGACACTGCCTAATTTTACTTCACCACTCCCCAACCCTGGGTTTGCGGCCATTAAAACGTCATAAGTAACATCATATTCTCTTGCTAATTGATATAAATCTTTTTCACCCTTGTAAACTCTGAACTCTAAATCACCATAAACAAACTGGCCTTCTTTTAAGTCATAAGTTTTACCGTACGCAAAAAAAACAGTTAAAGTAACATAAATAAGTAGCTGTAATAATCTTTTTTGCATTATTAATTTTCACCATTCCCATGCATTGTAGCGTGTATGAATCAGATATACTTTTCTAAAAGGCATACTTCGCATGATAATAGACATCCATGCAACTATCAATACTGATCTTGCCCTTGTTTGCTTCCAATAAAATACTCTGTACAATATGGCATATGACGCAAGCAACCCCCATCAGTGTTAGCAAATTAAACACATTGGTAAAATCACTCCTAGACACACACCTTGAGTCTGTCTTAATTGAAGGGGAAGTTTCTAATTTAATGAAGGCTAGTTCAGGTCATTGGTACTTCTCACTAAAGGACCAGCATGCTCAAATTAGCTGTGTCTGCTTCAAACAATATCAACAAGGTTTTGATATCAAACAGGGTGATCAAGTACAAGTGCTTGCAAAAGTTACTTTGTATGAGGCAAGAGGTACTTATCAATGCATCGTATATAATATCATGCCTGTTGGCTTTGGTGCCAAACAAGCAGAATTTGAACGACTAAAGAAAAAGCTTGCAGCTGAAGGCCTTTTTTCAGAAGAAAGAAAAAGACCCTTGCCCCACATGCCTAATCACATTGGCTTAATTACATCGGCACAAGGTGCTGCAGTACATGACATCTTAAATATCCTAAAAAAAAGAATGCCCATGATAAAAGTAACCATCTTTCCCGCCATGGTGCAAGGCATGGAAGCGGCTCAGACATTAATTGCAGCACTAGATAAAGCTTATGCACATGGTTTATGCGACGCCCTCATCATCACGCGCGGCGGTGGCAGCATTGAAGATTTATGGCCATTTAATGATGAAGCGCTGGCCAGAAAAATTTCCAATTCGCCCAAACCCATCATTTCAGCCGTCGGGCATGAAGTAGACTTTACGATTGCGGACTTTGTCGCGGACAAAAGGGCACCAACACCGTCAGGTGCAGCTGAGATGATTAGCCCAGATCAGGCATACCTAAAAACACAAGTTGAACAAATTAATTGGCAACTTCATCATCGCATGCAAGAAAAGCTTTCCGCCGCTTCTGAGCAAGTGAAGCAATTTCAACAAAGACTGCTTACCCCGCACCAATTGATTGAGAGACTCAAAGAGAAAATAAACCATTACTTTCAAACGCTCAACCATGCACAACAAAAACATTTACAAACACATCAGCACAAACTATCATTA
>JAURNZ010000049.1 GCA_030829925.1 Gammaproteobacteria bacterium
ATCTATATGATTACGATGTTCTTTAATGGTAATCGTTTGATTTATTGGGTCATAACGAAACAATGAATAAAGGTTATGGTCTCCATGCTTGGATGATGGCTGTTGATCTTGAGTGAGGTTATTCACTTCTTCACGAAAGCATTTTTCTGCAATTTTAATTGAATCATCCTGAAGTAAGTAATTAAAGACATGTTTGTTGGAGTAGACTGAAAAAAGACTTGCCAATCCCATTATGTTAAACAAAAGTGGGAGCGTTGTTTGAAGAGAAATACCTGCTATAAAACATACAAGCCATGTGCTCGCAAGCGCTAATATCAGCCAAAAATTCAGTACTTTAAATATATTTGTAGAAGAGATTTTAAAAGTTAAATTTAAGTCTTCACAATGAAAGTTAGTCCCCGCAATAAATTGGCTATATACAAAGCTTGCAAAACCAAGGGTCATCAACGTATCTAGTAAAATTAAAGGTGCGTAGATCTGCATTAAAATACCCACAAAAAGTAGGGTTGTTACTAAGGCGGTTAGTACTGAAATATAAAATTTTACTTTGATGTTAAGCCAATACTGATGCTTTATATCATATACGAGCTTATGATGTTGTGGCTTATATAATTTATTAAATTCTTTAAGCCATCTTTGAACAAAATAAGGGTTACATGATTGTAAGTGAATATTTTCACAGAAATGCTTTGTAAGTATGCTTAGATCTACTTGAGTATTTACTACTTGATCATTTTCAGGCATGTAGTTAATTGAAAAACGAGCTACGGTTTTAGTAAACGTTTCTTGGTGATGGGCGTAAGTAAGCTCATTTTTTTTATCGAGAAAGTTACTTAATGATCGTAGTAATTGAAAATCATCTGCATTTATTGCAAAAATGGGTTGTTGATTTCCTCTGTAGATACGTTCAATGGCTCTCAAAATCTGTCTATGTGTTTTTGACGATTCATCTTCTAAAGCCCTATAAATATTTAGGTTTAGCCCTGAGGTATTTTGAACTTGATCCCAGAGCATGCTGTGATGATAAAATTTATTTGCATTTGTAAACTTGAATCCTTCATTCTTATCTGCGCAATCATTCATCTGAATGCTAAAAAAGACAGAAGGAAAGAAGTAATGAGTATCTTCATAATCATGCTCAATTGTTTTACCCTTGATTAGTACTCTAAAGGCATCACTAAATTCAGCTACTTTTGCCATGAGTAGTATGGCATAAAAATTATTGTTATAGCTTCCTAATATAGAGTTTTCAATATTTCTCCAACATTTTTCATCCTGTTCATCAAATGTTTTAAAAAGCTCTTTTGGGTCTTTTTGGTAATCCTTAAAACCGGTCACAAAAACACTTTTAAACTTTTCTCGTTCATAGTCATCTTCAAAAGAAAGGTGAGTTTCTTTTTGGTCAATATAATTAATAAATTGTTTAGCTATTTTTTCAAGTTGATCATGTTTTTCAGTATAATTTTCGGTAGTCGTCTCACCATGCCTAGATCTCTTCTTATGTGGGGATGAACTAGATTTATTTTCGCTAGAGCTATGACCATGAGCTTTGAAATGCACTATATCAAAAAAAAGCGATTGATAGGCTTCTACTGCTTCATCTTGGGTTGTATAACAATTTTTTCTTCTCGTGGGCATAACTAATTCACTTTTTTAGACCGATACTTTGTGTTTGTTATCTTTATTTGGTTTTATAGTGTTTAACATTATATAACTCGCTTTTAAACTACGTGTTGATTGCAATCTACTTTTCAAGATTACCAAACCTAGTGTTTGAGATAAAGCGTTATCTGAAGAAATAAAAATAAGTTAAAAAAACGGTCTATTTTCGTTGATGACATAAAAATATCATAGCTTCTATGTTGCGTTTGATGGTTTTGATAACAGTGATCAGGTTGTTAGGTTTTTTTTATGTCTTACAATACGAAACAATCACAGGGGATTTCTCAGTTGAGCTAACCCTCATGACGCAAGAGGGCCATCATTGTACAGGTGTTGTTTCATCTTTAAATGGTCAGCCAATGGTTTTAACACATCATATGCATTTTTACTGTCAGGCGCCTATGATCCTTCGAGGCATTTATGAGGTAGAGGTTTCAGTACAAACGCATGACGATCATCAATTGAAAAGTTGGTATCAAAACATGTGGCATCGAACGCATCATTCAGTCAAGTTGCTTAATCAACCAAAGCTTAAGCAAATCCAAAAAAAATCATTTAGAGCTCATTTGGTCGATCGCTTTAATAAAAAAATACCCAATCATGAACTAAAGCCCATTGTTCAGTCATTGTTATGGGGAGACCGAGGGGCATTGTCAGATGAAATAGCTTCAGTATTCATTCAAACAGGCACCATGCATCTATTAGCAATTTCTGGCTTACATGTGGCTTGTGTGGTTGGTGCCATCATGGCGTTGGGTGGCTCAAGCATTTTAGCTGTATCCATGGGTTGGGTGTATGTTTTATTTGCATTGGCACCGCCATCAGCTATTAGAGCAATGTTGATGGCAACTCTGATCTTATTGTGCCCAGAGTTAGGTTGGATATATGTTTTTTTACTGACGCTATTTATACATCTTATGCTTTTTCCTATGGACAGTATTTCTATCAGTACTGTTTTATCATATTGGGCAATTATTATGATTCGTTTCATCGTGGTATTTGCACGTGATTGTCAATGGGCTTTTCCAATATTATTAAGCATTTTAATGTTGCCTATAAGCTTGTTTTTTTTCCATCAGTGGCCCATCGCAAGTATCTGGTTAAACATCATTGCTGTTCCTTGGTTTTCATGTGTGATATTACCCTTGAGTGCAATCGCTTTGATGTTGAGTTTGCTTGGTCTACCAGGTTTATGGTCATCTGTATATGCATCCATGTCCTGGATGATAAAACTTCTTTTATTGTTTGAATCATGGCCTAAAATATACGCTTTTGATCATGTATGGTTAACTGCAGTCTTAATTCAAGTAGGTTTGATGGTCTACATTGTTAAACGTCCGAAGTGGCCATATGTCATTAGTTTGTTATTGATAGGTTATTGTTTAATTCATCATCCACTTAGGGTTTCAAAAGGTAAGTTTTGTTTGGTGATGTTGGATGTTGGCCAAGGACTGAGTATATGGATTAAAACGCAGCACCATGCAGTACTCTATGATGTTGGTACAGAAGCTGCTGGACGAAAAGTAGTATTGCCTTTCATTTCATCCCAGGGTTTAAATCAGTTAAGCCACATCATTATTAGCCATTGGGATCAAGACCATGTCGGTGGACTCAATGCCATTCAACCTAAAACAAAAGCAAAGCTCATAACCAGTGATCCAAAGTTAGGTGAGCCATGTTTATATGGAAAATCTTTTGAGCTAGATGGGGTTAGTTTTAATTTTTATCACCCAACCCAAAAAAGACATAAATCTAAAAATAAAAACTCTTGTGTGTTATTGGTCTCTAACCATAAGCACAGTGCTATTTTGTTGGGTGATATTGACCAACAAGATGAAAAAAAACTGGTATCAAGATTATGGGGACAATCGGTAGATCTCATGGTCGCTGCGCATCATGGCAGTCAGGGTAGCAATGGCTATCCATTGTTATATACTTTGCACCCAAAAATCATTTGGGTGAGTGCAGGGCGACATAACCCTTACCATCACCCTCATAAAGAATCGATGAATCGGTTTTATAGTGTAACGAATCAAGTCAAGGTTACTGCCATAGATGGTCAACAATATTTTGATGGTTAGGGTTGCTGATGAAGTTTTCAAAGGAGTGTTTATTAATATACTGCCAAAAAAGTAGCTTAAAGATGCTATAATAAAAAGATAAGAAAATAAGCAATTATGACTAAAACAATAGAGAAAGTACTAAATAATAAAGAAAACCCAGAGAATTTTGATGTTTCTTATAAAGAAAATAACGAAATTAGGAAAAATATATCAATTAACGAGATATTTCAGGGTGAAACGCCCATTGAGAATATTGTAATTTCCGATAAAGCATTTAAAGGTACAATAATAGATACATTTGTCATGCCTGAAGGTATAAAAGTCATCCCTGAAGGGTGTTTTCGGGATGCAGAAATTAAAGTGGAACTTAAGCTGCCTAATTCGCTTAAGGAAATTAATGTTGGAGCATTTTATAAATCAAAAATAGGCTCACTTGTAATACCTGAGGGTGTAATGTTGATACCTAGTATTTGCTTTGCTGAGGCAGAAATTGGAGAACTAAAACTACCAAAGACCTTTAATGGCATTGGTGATGTAGCATTTTCTGAATCAAAAATAGGTACACTTGAAATAAGTGAGGGAGTAAGTGAAATACCTAGAGGGTGCTTTGGTAATGTAGAAATTAAAGAACTTAAGCTACCTAGTTCGCTAAGGATAATAAATGTTGATACATTTGGAGCCTTCGTTAGTGCAAAAATAGGTACAATTAAAATGCTTGAAGGTTTAACAGAAATACCTGAAGACTGTTTCAGTTTTTCAGAAATTGGAAAACTTAAATTTCCCAATACGCTTAATACAATCAACCCTTATGCATTTCGCAGAGCAAAAATAGGAACACTTGAAATACCTAATAGTGTAACAGCCATCCCTGAAGACTGCTTTATAAAATCAAAAATTAAAAACCTAAAATTACCTGTAAAGCTTCGGGTAATTAAAGCCTCTGCATTTGCTGGCTTGGAAATAGATTCACCCTTATATATTAAACAGATACAAATAATAATTAAAAAAGATATATTTGGCGAAAGTACATTTAAAGCGTTTAAAGGCATGATATTTACAGACAATAGCGAAAGTAAAGCTAAATTTGTAGCAGCCGGTTTAGACCCAAAAAAAGTTGTTAACTTAAGCTCAAGAGAAGAGCGCTTCGAAGCGCTTAAAGATAAAACCCTGCTAGAAATTCGTATATTCGAAAAAGATTTAAATATTGATCTTTGGGATAAGAATTATATGCAACCTATAGAAGG
>JAURNZ010000003.1 GCA_030829925.1 Gammaproteobacteria bacterium
CAACGCTTATCTCTATCCATCGCATAAAAACGACCCGATAAGGACGCAATGCGATGTTTCACATTTTTTTTAATTTTTCTTTCCAGTTGCTTGATGTCTTTGTCTGCAATTTTTTGAGCAGTATCTCTTCCATCTAAAATAGGATGTAAATATACATTACAATCTTTTAAGTGATCCATCACTGCATGCCAATGATTCATATGTGCATGCACACCACCCTCAGAATATAAGCCAACTAGATGGATCGTTTTAGGCTTTAATGAATCAATTTGAGATTGTAGCTTAGCACCAATTTCATTAGACTGACAAGCTTGATTGATACGAACCAAGTCTTGTTGAATGATTTGTCCAGAACCAATGTGCATATGCCCTACCTCAGAATTGCCCATTTGACCTTTTGGTAAACCAACCGAATTTCCTGATGCAGATAACAAGCTTAAGTCATGGCTTTCAAGCAAGTGATCCCAATGAGGTGTATGTGCTTTTTTAATTGCATTATATCGAGCTTCTTTGCGATACCCCCAACCATCTAGCACAATCAACGCAATTTTTTTTGAATGATCAGTACTCATTAGCTTCTTCCTTTATATGGTTCGAATCTTTTGGGATCCCACTATGGAATCTAAAACAAGGGTCTGGCTGAGCCAACCAATGGGCTTCATGCCTAGACAATTCTTTTAAACGAATGGAGGTATCCTCGTTAGCAATCACATTGGCCATCTCAATAAATGTTGTACAATGCCTTGCCTCAGCATCGTGTAGTTTAGAGTAATATTGACCAATGTCTTTAGGCAATAAAGAAGCCAATAGCCCAAGACGTTCGCATGACCTAGCTTCAATAATGGCTGCAATTAATAATTGGTCTATTAAGCGTGACTGAGGATCATCTTGAGAAACACAAGCAGCTAAATGTGTTGCATAACCGCCAGATTTCAAACCTCTAAAAGTGATTTTTCTTTGTTTAAGAAAACGTAACACTCGCTCAAAATGAACCATTTCCTCTCTAACAATTTTGGATAATTTAGTGACCATGTTTGGCAAATTTGGAAATTTAAAAATAAGCGTCATGGCGTTTTGAGCCGCTTTTCTTTCACAGTGCGCATGATCAATCAACAAGAGATCTAAGTTATTGACTGCTTTTTGCAACCAAAGGTCGTTAGTACTGACGCTCAGGACGTCTTTATAATCAACAATCGTATCGTTCATACATTCTCAAAATTATATGCTAAGCATAGTATCTGAATTGATTTTAAAATGCAGCCCTTATTTTTAACATTTATGACAAAACATTCAATTCTCTACTATAATAAGCAAAGTGTTTTAAATGGAATTAAACATGGTAAAAAAGGTTAATGGCAATATTTTTTCAAAAGCTTGGTTATGGATGACTATTTGGCTTGCATTTATATTGAACGTATTTCAAAGGTCCAATGCTACCCAAGCTCAAGCAAACTATGAATCAATCACTATAACTTTTGAGCCATCACCTGCCATCAAAGCCTCAGAACTGGATTTACTAACCACAAATAAAACAAGTGCTCCAGACACTTTAGATGACATCCAAGCATTCAGACAAACAATGGAAAACCAGGTATTGAATCATTTGGTAGAATATATAATTGATACCCATAACGATCATCGTCTTTCACTATATGCTTATGAAGAAATACTTGACCGCTTCAAAAACTTAAAAGAATCCAACCCAAATATTGATGCAGTCATTGAGCAAGAACAAGTTTTTATATTACTTATGCTTAATTATACTTTATCCAACATCGAAACACTTGAAAACATACCCACCCTAGAAACTCATGATGAAGAAGATAATGAAAGCGAACGATTATTTTCAGAGTTACTTGCACTAGAAAAACAACTAGACACCATTTTCATTAGTGACTTGATTAACCCTAAAGATGAAATAAACGATGATTTATTAGAACTTTCAGACAATGAATATGATCCAGATAAATTATTGATGACAGAAGAAGAGCTAGAACACGTCTTTGATAACCATGAATGCATCTCAACAAGTGAATTTAATTTAGAATACTTACTTGCAAAAATTCATGTCCGATTAGAAACATTGTCTCAAGTCGACCAGCTTTTAATCAAAAATAAAGATGCCGTATATGAATCATTAATTAGCATTCAACAAAATCTTGATAATCAACATAAAGAGGTTTTAAATATAAGTGTCACCTTAGATCAGATACTAGATGCACATTTTCCTAACGGATTACAACAAAAATAGCCAATGGCTTACATTTTATTTTCCTTAATTCAACAACATATATTTTATCAATGATTAATGTGTAGGATAATTGTTGCAATCTATTAAGATATTACTCATGATTGATAAAGTCATAGAGAGGTATACATAATGGAAAACCAACTTACAACATCTAATCCTAGAGATCAACTTGCAATAATCCCTTCGAATCACGTAAGAGAATTTTCAAAAAAACTTACTGCAACATCCATAACTAGTCGCATTGAGGAAATTTTAAAACACCATCCTGCACTGATCATTAAGTTAATAGCTTATGCGAGGCATAAAGTTTCAGCTTCTTCAAATTCACCTGAAAGATCACATATGAATTATGTTTTACTTGCTGACTCAATCATGCAAGGCATAAAAGATTATTCAAACCCAGAAGTTATCAAAAATTTAGACATAGGAATCGATCTTGTCACAAAATTAATTAATGAACATAGCCACGATGTTTTATATCTTATAGAATCAATGTTTCTAGAAAGAGTAGATATACATGTTTCTCTTTTATATAACAGGTTTTATAAAACGATGATCCAAGCATTCCACTCTTCAAGGCTTCACCCAAGTTCTGTAGGACTCAATTTACAAAATGAGGCAGCATTGAATCTAATCGATCAGCTTTCTTTTACACCTACTTCCTCAATAAGTGAAAATAACCTAGAGATTATTTTAACCTGTTACAACTCTGTTAAAGTTGAAAAGCACTGGTGGAAGGGTGACCAGCTTTACATGGGCAGATCTGAACACTCACACGAAAATTTAACTGTTTTAAAATGCAACGCACGAGAAGATGTTGCAATATCAAGACAAAATATAGAAAACTTTGGCCAAGTTGTTGAGGCTTTTCAAATAGTAAACAATGAATTTGTTAAAACCCATGAGACGCTTAGAGAAGGCTCAAAAAACACAGCACTAACAGCAGAACAAATAAATCAACAAAAAAAGCAACTTGATAAAATTTCAAACATGATAGAAACAGACGGTGTTAATGAAAGAAACAAAGATGATTTACTTGATTTAATTGATGCTTGTCAGGATTACAATCAAAAAGCAAATAACTTTCTAAGTAAGACATCTGCGAAAACTGATTGCAGAATGAAAGAATTACATGACGTTAAAAAAGGTGTCCATGACTCAATAATTCATAAAAGACCTCTTGCACTACAAGACCTCCAACCTAATAAAAAAGCTTTAATAGAGGGCAAGGGTATGTTTAGTGATGATAAAGAAAATACAGTTTTCAATCGTATTGATGGCCTTAGTGCTTAACTTTTAATTTAAATTTCAGGAGGATTTCGAATGAAATTAACAATCGACACACTTAATAGAGCGTATACTGAAAAAAATAAGCAAGAAAATAGATCAAAATGGTTTACGAAAGTAATTGATGTTTTAGCTATGATAAATAACATCATAGCTAAATTCATACCCTTTCCGACTTTTTTTACACATCAAAATCACTATAAATTAAAAGTAATAAATGATGGGTTTTCAGATCTCGAAGATTTTTGGAAATATGGATACAAGAATCAAACCTGCAAACACATTAAATTTGTTATTGATGGAATGAAAAAATTCGAGTCGTCAATGACTAATAAACAATTAGAACGGTTTGAACAACTTAATAAGTTTTCAAATATTTTGCCAAAAGCTCAAAGCAAAGAAGAAGCTTCACCTGGTAATAAAGCAGAAGACACTTTATTTTCTTCTTCGCATAGCATTACACCAACTGAGCAAACTCCTACCGGAACAGATACAGATGATAGTATAAAACAAATAGTAGTGAAACCAGTTTATAAGTTAGAACTACCTTGGTATTTAATACCTGGACTCAACACAAAAAAAGATGAAGTTGAGCTCGATGATTTGCTTAGCTGGTTTCAGATAACAAAAAAAGCAAAACGAGTAAAACCAAAATACTCTACAGATCTTAATAAAAAAAGAATTCATAAATTTGACGAGCTAATTAACATCGCGACTCAAATTAGAGAGGCTTTAGATTTATTTTGCGACATTATGAAAAAGCCAAAACATGGACAAGGCATGTTAGACGAAAATATTCAACAAAAACTTGAGGTTATAAAACATAATTCGCGCGTGCTGTATGAGTTTTTCTTTGAACCTTATGATACGCAAAGAGAAATATTTATTGCTCACCCATTAATATTTAAAGCTTTTAGAATAGCTCTGGATAATGAAAATGATCATAAATTCATAGCAGATTTAGTCACATCTCTATCTTTTTTAAATAAACTTTTACCATTATCTCCACCAACTACTTTTGATTCCGAAACTAACTTTATAAAAGATTTAAATTTAAATAATGATATTAATTTATTAATGGGGGCAATGTTTGGAAATTATGCCGATTTTGATTTATGTGCAAAAAATTATCTTAGACAAGGAAATTTAGATGTCAGTGAATTGCGAACTAGCGGCAATGAAAATGAAATTATACTGTACTTAAAAAGTTCTTTTTTGGAATATATGGGGTCCAAAGAGACAATCGAACAAACTTACCAAAAAATACCTCTATTTCAACAGAACATGTTAATAAATACATATGATACATACCGTATTCAAGATGAACGATTTGAAGAATTAAGTGATGAAGTTGATGACATAGATCCTTCTGGTAGAGGTAGACCAACAACACCAGAAAATGAGCTGGAACAAAAAGTAGGTTTTTTAAGCTCTATAACACCAACCAGTGATGACAAGGAAAATACTCAACAAATTAATGGAGAATCAACACAAAAAAGGGGGCAGTTACAAAATGCAAGTTTATATAGCCCTGAAAAAATAATCCAATTGAGAGGCAGTGATCCAAATATATTGGAAAAAACTCCAACTAGATGAAAAAAATAAACTGATTCTATGACCTAAATTAATCCGGCTTTTATAAGCCGGTTTTTTTTTGCTCGTATATCCCAAACCTAATTCTATGGAGCTTTGAGACTTGGCAGTCTACAGCTTTAAACAACCTTCTTACAATACGATTACGACCGCTGGTTGTCATGACTTCAACTGTTGTTTGTTTGTTCACTTGTTTAATGATTTTAACTGCGTTAAATCTCCCAATGCCATCTTCTAACTGAATGCCTGACAATAATTTTTTTCGGGTTTCATGATTGAATGTTCCAAAAATCTTTACAACATAAACACGTTCAACCTCATGTTTTGGATGCATCAATTTTTGTGCATAGGCACCATCATTTGTAAAAATTAATAAACCAGTTGTATTGATGTCTAACCGCCCTACCATGATCCAACGACCCTGTGGGCATGGTGGCAAACGATCAAATACCGTCGGCCTACCTTGTTCATCACTGCGCGTACAAACTTCCCCTAACCGCTTATTTAAGATATATATTTCACGCTTCGCATTGGTTTCAAAATGGATGGGCTTATCATCTATGGTGATGTGATCGGTTTCTAAGCATTGATGCCCTAATGAGACGGGTTTGCCATTGACTTTCACCCTGCCAGCTTCAATAAATATTTCTGCTTTACGCCTGGATGCAAAACCAGATAAAGCAATCAGTTTTTGTACTCGAATGAGTTCATTTGGTTTAGCCATGTGTGCCCTCTATAAAGGTGTCTATTAATTCAAATAACTTTTTGGGATCGTCTAACATCAGATGATGATAGCCTGACATAACCTCAATGTTGGTTTGATTAAACATAGATGCCCAATGCTTGGACGCTTGTTCAATATTGAGCACATTGGTATCCTTGCCTAAGATCAACTGAGCAGGCATTGTGTTTGACTGACATAAAGATTGAAAAGGGTCGAGAACATTACTCTTTTGTACATTTAAAACATTGGGATCAAATGACCATGCCCAACCTTCATTAAATTTGGTAATACTTTTTTCGGCTAAAAATTTTAACCATTCGTCTGCGCATGTGGTTGCTGCTGGAATCAATCGAAAGCGTTTAGTCAGTTCTGATTCAGAACTAAAATACCTTCTTGGCAACATACTTGCGGTTGGTGTTACTTCATTTTGTAAATGAATCAAATCCATATCAATGCAATGAAATGTTTTAAAATGCTTGTGGTTTTGTAAGATGGCATGTGCCGATGATAAGGCACCAAAACTATGGCCAATCAAATGTAATGGTTGTTTGTTTTCTAATTGAGTGACCACATGATTGATTGCCTCACCCATATCAGAAAGTGAATAAGAAGCCCTATCTGCACTTTGACCCATGCCAGGCAAATCTAGCACAATGACATTATATTTTTGGCTCAAATAAGGTATGAGCCAATGCCACCAATAACCATGACCAAGAAAGCCATGGACCAAAAGACACGTTTCATCATAACCTTGATTTAAAGCAAGAATATGTATGTCTCCTTTTGGATGAGCTATAAAAGTTTCAGATAATTGTGAATTGACCATAATTAAACACCATAATGCAGTTTATTGTCTATAATGTAAATATATTTGAATGACGGTGACTAAATGAAAACATGGATTGTCCTCATATTTACAATGATTGGCTACGCAAATGCGGCTACTTATCTCTTGCCTGAAAATGGTGATATGGTTGGCTCTAACTACACAATCACAGCCCGAGCAGGTGATACCATGTCCGGTCTTGCGTACAGACACGATATCGGCATTATTGAACTTGAACAAGCCAATCCTGGTCTTTACCGACTTAGAGAAGATCAACGTGTTGTCATTCCTAAACAATTTATATTGCCACCCAAAAAATACCGCAAAGGTATTGTTTTAAGCATGAGCGAGTTAAGGTTATATTATTTTCCTAAAAACAGTCCTTTTGTCATGACCTACCCTGTTGCAATGGGTCGAGAAGGATGGCGAACCCCAACCACTAAAACATATGTGGTCAAAAAAGCTACTGATCCAACTTGGTATGTTCCTGAATCAATTTCTGAACATCATTATGAATCTACTGGCATTAGATTACCTGATAAAATTGGTCCTGGCCCAGAAAACCCACTTGGTCCATTCGCAATCTACCTAGGTGCCAGAAGCATCTTAATTCATGGCACGAACAATCAAAGTAAAGTTGGACAATACGTTAGTTCAGGTTGTATACGTATGTATAACACCGATGTTGCACAACTTTATACTTTAGTGGAAAAAGGTATCCCTGTTACGATTATTAATCATCAATACAAATTGGGCTCAGATGGTCGAAACTTATTTTTAGAGGTCCATAAAAAGGTTAGACTTAATTCACCAGTATCACCCTTAAACTCAGTTAATCTTAATGAATTAATTTATCAACATGGCGGAGGTAAGACCATTCGTATCAATTGGGATAAAGTCAAACAAATGGTCAAAAAGCCAACTGGCTTACCTGAAAAAATTTCTTATTAGACTATGAGCCGATCAGCAACAACTTTCAATGAACACTTTATGATTTTGCGCAAACAAATAATCGTTGCGTTAATCATCATCAGTGTGCTGTTCATTGGTTTTGTTTGTGTATCCAAAGATTTATATGGTTACTTAGCTTTGCCACTATTACAAAACTTACCACACAATGGTCATATGATTGCAACGTCCATCATTACACCATTGCTTACCCCAATTAAATTTGCATTCTATTTGGCATTATTTGTTGGCATACCCATCATTGCCATTCAAACCTTGTTATTTGTTAGACCTGGCCTTAAAGCATTTGAACAAAAACTGGCAACGCATGCAACATTCAGTGCGATTGCATTATTTTACTTAGGCATGGCATTCGGTTATTTTTGCGTATTCCCAACGGCATTTTATTTATTTGCACTGGCAACACCCGACCATGTCATTTTAATGCCTGATATGCAGCTTTATTTATCTTTTGCTTTACAAGGCATGCTAGCATTTGGCTTAACATTCCAAATACCATTGATTATCACAATATTAATTGCAACACGCATCATTGATGCCGAAACATGTCGCAAACAACGTTCTATTGTGATAGTTGGTGCGCTCACCATTGGGATGCTCATCACTCCGCCAGATGTGATATCACAAATCATGATTGCAATACCTATGTGTATTTTATTTGAAATTGGTATCATCGTTGGGGAGCGTTATCATAAACCAAATTTGGCAAAACCATCAAAATGTGCTTCAATTAGAAAAAGGAGGATCTAATATGGGAATTAGTGGCATTAGTCCTTGGTCATTATTACTGATCATAGCAATTTTAATCTTATTATTTGGAACTAAACGTTTAAAAAATCTTGGAAAAGACCTAGGTGATATGATTCAATCTTTTCAAAAAAGTTTAGATACAGAAGATCAGACAACTGTTCGTAAAAAGACAGCTAAAAAAACCAAACGCAAATGAGTTTTGTAGAACTTATTATCATTGTAATTGCAGGTATATTGTTCATCAAACCAGAACAATTACCTGGTCTCTTAAATAGCCTCAGAAAAGGCTACAACATTGTTATAAAAATCTTGCGCCAAAAAGAAACTCAGATTACACAAAGCAGCCAGCTCGAGTGGCTTAATAAAAAAATGACAGATAATAAAAAAAAGAAGAAATAAACTTAATTACAATGACCTACTAAGGTCATCACCAAAACCATCATCTTCTGAATTAGCATCACTAATATTACTTAAATTATCAAAAGAAGGACTACCACTTCTTCCTTTATATAAAGGATAATTGGATCTTAGTTGTGATCTCAATTGACTATTGTCAAGAAACTTATGGTCTTCTGTATTTTCAACCATTGAAACATTAATTACATCAACATTATCTTGAACACTGTATCTAAACAAAAAATAAACCATTGGTGTAACACAACAAACAAATAATGGCAAATAAGGAGTAGTAGATAAACATAATACAGCCATACTGACCCCTAAAAGTCCAAAACTAATCTTCCATTGAGTTAACAACTCAGCATTAAAGTCCATTAAAAAAAATGTAATGATAGATTGTGCGATAGCACCATAAATGCCAGACAACAATAAGCTACTAGATAACGGATTTGTCATTAGAAAAAAAACATTAATACTGAAACAAAAAACAATCGTTACAATAAAACCCAGCAAAGGCGCACTAATAAACTGAGTAAAATCATGTATTAAAGTATTATTGCTATGGTTTTGGCTAGGCAAAGATGAATAAAATGCACCCAATATTAAATGATAAAGCAAACACAAGACCAAAGGAAATACTGGCAAATAGCTTGCAAAAACAACAACATAAGTCATAACAATGGTAAATACGCTCAAGACAAGCACGTGTCTTAAATCGCTATACACTTTAGCTTCATTTTTTTTATATGGCATTTGTTCTTTAGCATATTGAATGCCTGCACCAAAAATAGAGCCAAAAATGATTTCTACATAAAGGGATGACTCAACACTAATCATAAAACCAAACAATGGCTGCATGAACGAAAACACTAAAAAAGCATCTATTAAAAAAACTGCAATAAAGCCTAGAAAGGCTGCTTTAAGATAAGCTTTACTCATATTTAATTCAACCCACATTTAGCTGAAACATAACCATGAGCATCGTTAGGACTAACAATTGGAGGTCTTGTATTGATGAAATCAGGACCATTCATTAAACTTTGACCATGGCGCACACTTAATTTCGGAACAACTTCAAGATCTCTTTCATCCGTGGTAAATTTTTGATTGGATAACCAACTAGATAAGGGATAATAATTAAGTGCCGGTGTTAGATACAACAAACAACTAAGCAAGGGCATCTGACAGATACATAATGTAGCGGTAGATATTGCAAAAACAAAGCAGGAAACATAAAATTGCTGTTCAAAAGATATAAACTCAACACCGAATGTATTCAAAACCAACCATATGATTGAACACCAAATACTTAAACTAGCAATGGTCAAATCAAAGCCAATCATAACCCCAAAAACATGTGTACATAATGCACCATAACAAACACCAAAGACGCCAATGATTAATGAAATTAAAAATTGAAGTTCTACATCAAGTTCTTCTAAACGTTTTATATTTGCTTCATCAACAAAACGATTATAAATCACAAATACCGCACTTAACATAGAAATGCCCAAAAAAGTTGCGGGGTAAAAGTAGCAAATCGCAAAAATTTTATAAACATTCAAAGCAAAAAATGATAAAACATGCATTTGTATAAGATGTTTCAGCGCAGGTTTTAACCATTCATTTTTAAATTTATTATCTTCTATGGAACGAAACTCATACTTAGCACATTGAACATAACCCCAACCAAACAGTACACCAAATAAAAAACATAATGGTATTGAAAAAACTGGAAAAAGTGGAGCACCATATAAAAAGATATTAAATTGATTACTAATCAACAATAAAATCACAGCAAGCACGCATGAAAACACATGAAGAAATTTCATTTTTATTTCAAATTTTAGCTGAACTGGAATAATTGAATTATTTCTCATCATAATAAATACCAACGACAACCGTATCAAATATACCTAACTTGTACAAACCTAGTATAAATAATTAATCAATTTGATGCAAAAGATTCAAATTGTCGATGATGACCATTAGAAGCATAATCAATCACAAACAACACACATGTGCTTAAAACAATTAGTTCACTCAGTGAAAATAACGTATCATTCGCTAAAAAGATACTCATAACAGTACCAGCAACTAAAGCTATATTTTGAATAACGCCCATAACAGCTAAGCTCATCGCTTGTTTCTGATTGGCAAGCTTAAACTGTGTGGTCGAAGAATACAATGTTGCTAATAAGCTTGATGCAACCGTAATCAATCCACCTGCAAGATAAAATAATAAGTCATACGCATAGAGGCGATTAAATAAGAAGAAAATTGGCGCTATCAATAAAATCAACATCAAAATATAATTTAAGTATATTGCACCAAAAACCTCTCTCAGTTGCCTGAGGTATAATCTTGCAACAATTGAAAAACAACTAAACACAAACATTAATGATGCATAGTGCATACTAGACCAATGATGGTAATTCAATAGAAATAAAGCTAAATTTGTATTAAAATTTACGATAATTGATCGGGCAAAGCCTCCTAATAGACTTTTACACATTAACTCCATATTTCCTAAAACAACCATAAAATCTTTTTTCGGAGAACTCGATCGAGGTTGAATAAAAATAAACGTTTGGCGACGTAAGAAATACAAGCCTAGCCCCATAGATGCAATAACAAGATAAATATAGCGCCAATGGCTATAATCATTAATCACACCACCTAAAATTGGTAGTAAAACCGTCAACGCTGTAATGGCCGAGCTTAATTTTGCAAATTGGATTAAATAATTTGATTCATTTGCACCATATGCTTTTGCCATTGCAAATCGCCCCATTAAAAGAAAGCCTCCACAACATAATCCTTCTAAAATTCTAAGAATAAAGAAAATATGACTTGAATGTGTAAATGCATGTATTGTAAAACTTAAAATAAAAATGACAATAGCAAATGAAATGATTTTTTGTACCGGATACTTAGGTAGCATATACGCGAACAAAAATTGGCCTAAAGTAAAAAAAGCCCAAAAGGTAGTAATTGATAATTTCATTTCTGCGTGACTTAATTTAAACGCAGTTCCTATCGCACTGATCGCAGGTAGCTCAAAAGACAAAGGTAAAACTGCAAGCCCATAAACCAACGCCATCAATACTACATAGCTTGTCTCTTTTGTAATCTGCATCATGGTGTAATGAAAGCAGAAATCTTTTCAAAATCTAAACCACGCCTGATTAACTTTGGTGGTAACATAGTCATATCTAAAATACTTGAAGGTTGATTTTCAACACCATAAAAAGTTTTTAACCATGTACTTGCATAACTACCGGACAACTTTTCAATATCAGCATTGTTTTCTATATTTTCAATTGGTTGCCCAACCATTGAACTTGAACAAGCATCAATGATTTTGTGAATTAAGTCATGTCTTGGAATACGAACACCTACTTGTTCTCTAGACTTCATTTTGTATTTCTTCAGTGTTTTTTGTTGCGCATTTAATAAAAATGTTACTGAAGCTGGGACAACTGAATTTAATAATCGATAGGTCATATTGTCAACTTGCATAATTTCACTGGCTTGAGATATAGATGCACAAAGAAAGGTCAAAGGACGATCTTGCTTCCCAATGGCTTTCTGAAATAGATTAATCATCTTTACAGCCTCAGGCTGATTAGCAAGCCCACACAAACAATAGTACGTGTCTGTTGGCAGAATAACCAACTCACCACGCTCTAATGTCTGAATGACTCGATCGAACTGCTGCTTGGATGGATGATACTGATCAACAAATATGGTTTCCATTTTTCACCTTTTTTCAATAGTATACAATAAATCATTTATTATGCTATTGTAAAGAATTAATCATTTGATTGCATCTATATTATAAATTATAATAGATATATGGTATCAATTCTTCATTTATTGCCTTTGGCATTCTTTTTTCTGAGTTATAAATTTTATGACATTTATATTGCAACATTTATGCTAATGATCATAAGCAGCATTGTTTTTCCATTAGGATGGTTTATTAATAAAAAAATCAATCGCAATGAAGTGGTCATGCTAGGTTTTATTTTGACATTTGGCGTTGCCACCCTATTCTTTCATAACGCTCATTTTATTATGTGGAAAGTAAGTATCATTTTTTGGACATTAAGTTTGTGCGTTTTAGCCAACAAGTTTTTTAACAAAAAACATACAAGCTATTTATTACTAAGTGAAAACATTCAAATGTCTGATAATCAATGGGCCGCGTTAGATAATTACCTGATTAGCTATGGTTTTATCATGGGCACAGTAAATTGGATTATATTTACCTATCTACCAGAAGCAACCTGGGTAAACTTTAAAACATTTGGCTTACTTGCTGCATCTATTATATTTTCAATCATTATTGCCATACATATATCAAGAAATGCAAAGAGTATTAGTTGATGCATGCTGAGCGAATTCAAAAAGCCATCCTTAAGCTACAAAACCTAGATCCTCTCCATCTCGAAGTCATTGATGAGAGCCACCTCCATGTTGGACATGCAGGTGCTCAATCAGGCCTTTCACATATAAAGATAAAAATTTCAAGCCACAAATTTTCTGGATTATCTCGCTTAAAGCAACATCAAGTAATATACCAAACACTTGGTGAAATGATGACAACTGATTTTCATGCAGTCACCATAGAAATCATCCCACCAGCGTCTTAGCAGCATCTAGAACAGCTTCAACATGGCCTGGAACCTTAACCTTACGCCAGATATGTGTGATTTGACCCTGATCATTAATTAAAAAAGTAGAACGATCAATTCCCATATATTTTCTACCATACATAGACTTTTCGACAAGGACACCATAATCATTACACATAATCTCATCTGTATCTGCTAATAAAGGAAATGAAAGCTCTAACTTATTTGCAAACTTCTCATGAGACTTCACGCTGTCTCGCGAAACACCAATCAATGACACACCCAGTGCATCAAATTTAGCTTTCATATCATTGAAATCAATGTTTTCTTTTGTGCACCCACTGGTATTATCTCTGGGATAGAAAAATACAACATAGGCTTTTCCTGAAAACGCATCTGATGTGATAATTTCGTCATTTTGATTTGGTAAATTAAAGTTTGGTGCAATTGTCCCTTCAGTCAACATAATTAAATCCCCTTATTTTGATTTCATTAAAAAATATGAACCCATGAGCGCCGAAAAAACGGAGCCTAAGATAATTCCTAATTTCGCATTAGGCAGTAAAGATGCATGATATTCAAAAGATAAGCTAGCAATGAACAAGCTCATTGTAAAACCAATGCCTGTCAAGCAAGCAACGCCAATTAACTGGCTCCATTGGATTTCTTGATCCTTAACAGATAACTTTAAACCAACAGCTAATAAAACAAATGCCATAACCCCTATTGGTTTTCCTAACCAAAGACCAAAAAGAGTTCCTGATAAAATTGGATGCATTAAGGTATCCGCGTTAAAACCATTCAATATAATGCCACAGTTCATAAATGCAAATAATGGCAAGATGATAAAATTAACCCAAGGCTCAAGCTCATGTAATAATGTATTCACCATTGACTGGCCGTTTTGATTTTTCTGTGGCAGCAACATGGCCAGAATAACGCCAGTTAATGTTGCATGTAGACCTGAATATATAATGGCATACCACATAAAAACTGAAATGATAAAATATGGAAAAAACCGACTTACTTTGAATGCTCTCAGTATCAAGGCTAGTCCCAACCAACCCAAAGCTGTTAAAAACCAAATCAAAGATAAATGATCCGAATAAAACAATGCAATAACAATAATAGCACCGATATCATCAACAATTGCTAATGTTGACAAAAATAGTCTTAACTTTGGCTGAACACCTGGAGTCACCATTGCTAAAATAGCCAAAGAAAAAGCAATGTCAGTTGCTACAGGAATTGCCCATCCCGAAATATAGTCTGGATATGGATAATTAAATAAATAATAAATCAAACCTGGAACAACCATACCACCAATGGCACCATAAATCGGTAATGAAACTGTTTTCCAATCAGATAATGTACCTGACTCAAATGCTTCACGAATTTCTAAACCAATAAGAAAGAAGAAAATTGCCATCAAGCCTTCATTCATCCAGATTAATAAAGGCTTCGAAATCGTAAAAGAACCTATATGAAAAGCTAGTTTCGTATTATTAAAATCTGCATATACGCTTTGCCATGGGGAGTTCGCAATAAAGATAGCGATCAAACAGCTAAAAAGCATCCACTGTCCAGACTTAATACTTAAAGCCTTAATTTTTTCTGCTTGAATTAGATCCACAATTTATTTAACTCCTCTTTCATGATGTATCATAGATTTTATCAATAATTAAAACTTTTGTCATCCGCAGATTAAATTGGACTTTTTATAGGATCTGAATTACTATTATCACATAAGAATAATATAAAAAAAATGCAAAACCAAAAAAAAGAATCATTTATTTATTCACTCATCAAAGACTACTGGCTAGATTTGAAAAGCAATGATCCGTTATTAGTTAAGTTTCAAAAAAATCGTTGGTATTATCTGATTGCAATCATTCTTTCAGAATGTGCGCTTGCAACGTTAGTATTTTTTGCGTCCGTAACATTCGCATCTTTCACTGGTGCCATTGAAGTTAGTAGCACAATATTATTTTTAAACTACTTACCTATGTTGGCGCTTTTAATTATGGCTATCCTTTGTATGACTGTTGTAATTAAACTTTTAACCGATCTTTTAACGAGAAACTGGCGTTATTATGTACTTATAAATGAGACTAAAAAACTTTGTAATCCAGATGTGCTAAAAAATTTCGACCAACGAGACAAGTCTATTGAAACTAATTCGCCTGCAACATTGGCTAAAACATTAGCTGTGTGTGTATCTGACTTACTTGATGCCGGTACAACGATTATTACAGCAATCATTCAATTTATACCTTCAATTGTTATATTATATCTTGTAAACCCATATTTGCCCCTTATCACCTTTTTTACTTGCGTAGTCTTACTATTTACTTGTTATCAAGTAGCCAAAATCATGAATGATTCTCAGGCAAAATACATGGGGCATGAAAATCAATTTCAAACATTTGCTGAGATCATCACAACATTTGCTCAAAGCTTCAGCATGCAACCACACTTATGCGATTCAAGAAAAACATCTTTAGAGGAGATTGTTAATGAAGCCTATGAAGCCAGGGGGGATTACTCTATTAAAAAAGCAATTTTTAACTTCTTTGCAACCCTTTCAAAACAAATTGTTATTTACGGTCCTTACCTATTATTTGGTTACTATGCCATTCAATCACAAATGAGCATGGCAGAATTTACATTAATCGTAAATGCATTCATTCAAGCCTCCTCTAGTCTAATGGAAATCAACCAAATACAAACAATGATTGTTAAATGTAACAATGCAAAAGACCTTTACAAACATTATAAATACATACAAAATGCAGATGTTAAACCAGTATTAGAACAACATATTAGCAAAGATGATTCCATCACATTTAGAGAAGCAAAGATTTTTCAAATTGAAACCACTGCACCTTATAAAATAAGAATTAAAGATGATAC
>JAURNZ010000050.1 GCA_030829925.1 Gammaproteobacteria bacterium
TTAAAAAAAATGTGAAACATCGCATTGCGTCCTTATCGGGTCGTTTTTATGCGATGGATAGAGATAAGCGTTGGGAGCGTACTGATCAGTATGTGGATGTGTTAAAAGGTCTAACAAGTCAGCTTGAAATCAAACCATCTAAATATGTTGAATTTAGTTATAAAAATGGTCAGTCAGATGAATTTATTGTCCCTGCTCAGTTTGATTCATACTCAATTGATAAAGATGATTTAGTTGTGATGTTAAACTTTAGACCAGATCGAATGATTCAGCTTGTTGAACGTATTAAAACAAGTGCTAACGTGTTGTGTATGACAGACTATGGGTGCGATGTGCCAGTATTATTTGCAAAAAAAACCATAGATAGTTGCTTAGGCTCTGTTTTTGAGCAACATAAATTAACTCAAATTAGAATTGCTGAGACTGAAAAATTCCCACATGTGACTTATTTTTTAAACGGTGGCAGAAGAGCGCCATTTGTAGATGAGCAACGTGCTTTGGTGCATTCTCCTAAAGTGGCCACATATGATGAAAAACCTGAAATGTCTGCTTTTGAAGTGTGTGATAAAATTGTTGATGCAATGACGCAAGGCATTAATGGTATTTTTGCTAATTTTGCAAATGCAGATATGGTAGGTCACACGGGTGATTTTGATGCAACTGTTAAAGCCGTTGAAGCCATTGATATATGTTTAGGAAAACTCATTGAAGCCAGCGAAAAGTATGGTTATCAAATAATTATTACAGCAGATCATGGCAATGCAGAATGGATGAAAAGACCGGAGAATGGTGAGGTTGTGACATCTCATACATGTTCGGCAGTTCCTTTTATTACCAATACACAACACAAATTAAGGTTGAAAGGCAGTTTATGTGACATCGCACCAACATTGTTAGAAATGCTCTCGATTAAGTCACCTGATACATGGGATGGAAAAAGTTTATTGTGTAAACCATAATTTAATGCATGAAAAGGCTTACTAGGTTTTAAGCCTAAATGACTTGTTTTATTTTATAAAAAAAGGTTTAATGATAAAAAAATTTAATAGGAGAAGAAATGACTATATTACAAGATAAAGTAATATTTATTACTGGTGCAACAAAAGGATTTGGAAAGGAATTTGTACTTAAAGCTGCTGAAATGGGCGCCAAAATAGCTCTGGTTTCTAAAGTAGTTCACCAAAATGCCTCTAATTCAGATACAATTTTTACAATGGTTGATAAAATTAAAGCCCTTGGTTCCGATGCCATTGCTTTACAAACAGATATTCGATATGACGATCAAGTCCAGCGTGCAATAGATCAAACCATAGAGCAATTTGGTCAAATAGATATTTGTGTTAATGCAGCCGGTGTAAACCCAAGTAATGAAAGTAGCCAGTTTGATATGGTTGGCTATGATCTATTCCATCAAATCAATGTTCGTAGTGCTATGTTAATAGCTACTCTTGCAAAAAAAGCCTTACAAGAGTCAGATAATCCACATATATTATGTCTGGCACCACGTTTCGAGGAATTGCAGGCGCAGGGCGCGAGTCATTTTTCTTATGGTTTCACACGTGGTTGTTTGTCCAATATGGTTACTTTACTTGCCAAATCATTTGCTCAAGATGGTATTGCCGTTAATGGCATATGGCCAAAGTGTCCGATAGATCAACATGAGCAAGAGTTTTTTGCTCTGAATGAGTCCGATGAGGAGCCATTTTCTATCAAGCTATTGGCAGATGCAGCCATTCATTTGGTGCAACAACCCTCAAATCAATTTACTGGTAAAGTATGCTTGGATAAAGACATCATTGCTGATACAGGTGTTTCAAATTTTGATGATTATTATCCTCAGCAAATGCATTTTGAGGATGAATGACTAGTTTAAAAAACTTATTAAAGCCAGAAACTTGGTTTGATTTTTGTGAGCATTGGGGCAGTGTGTTATTTTATACGCTGTTCCCTCTGCTTTTTTTTGGTTTGATAAGTGGTTTGTACCTAGCGCCCACTGACGCACAACAAGGAGAGGTTTATCGCATTATCTATGTGCATGTACCAGCTGCTGCTATGTCACTCGGGTGTTATGCTTTTATAGGCTTGTGTTCAGCTTGTTTTCTGGTATCACGTGTCTTGATATTTGATTATTTAACCCTTGCAGCTGCAAAGGTAGGAGCAATATTAACTGCTTTATCACTTATTACTGGTGCTATTTGGGGATTGCCAACGTGGGGTACTTGGTGGATTTGGGATGCTCGTTTAACCTCACAATTACTGTTATTAATGATCTACGTTTGTTATCTTTTGGTGCGGTTGTCAGTTAAACCTGAGAGGCAAGCCAGAATATATGCTTCAGTTTTTGCAATGATTGGTTTAATTGATTTGCCAATCATTCATTTTTCAGTTCAGTGGTGGGCAACTTTACATCAGCCACCAACATTATTTAAGTTTGCAAAGCCGAGTATGGATGGGCAGATGCTGTGGGCTTTGATGATTTGTTTATTTGTATATTTCTTTATCACCATCGTTTTAGTACTTTTAACGCTTAGAAACGATTTATTAATTCATTGCCGTCATAAAAAATGGGTAGAGAGAAAAAAAATCCATGAATAGTTATGTTTTAGCGACATATGCTCTTTCAGCTTTTACATTATTAGGTTATGCTATTTTTATGCGTTGGCATTACTCAAAAAAATGTAAAAATGATGGCAATTAAATGAATCAAACCATAAAAAGTAGATTTATATACATGGTTTTAATTATTTTACTCGTAAGTACGGGTGTTACTCTAATTATTACTGCATTGAATAAAAATATTAATTTATATTTGACACCAACTGAACTTGCTCAAAAATCACCTAATGAGTTATATCGAATGATTAAAGTTGGTGGGCTAGTTGCGAAGGATTCTGTGATCTATAAAAAAAATGGTGATGTTGAATTTATCATTACCGATACCAAGTCAAAAACCAAAGTTAAGTATAACGGGCTCTTGCCAGGTTTATTTCAAGAAGGGAAAGGGGTTATTGTGGAAGGGCAATGGCAGTCTAATTATTTGCAAGCATCTCTTGTGCTTGCTAAACATGATGAAAATTATACTCCACCCAAGGTGAAACAATGATCATTGCATTCAGTGGCTATTTAACTCTTTTATCATGCGGTTTCTTATCGTTGTATTTGATTCGTCTTTGCAGAAAGCCTGAAGCGTTTTATGCACTAAAAAATTGGGTTGTTTGTCACGGTCTTTTATTGTTTGCTGCTTTTTTGATTTTGACATACGGATTTATAACCGACACTTGGTCCATCGCATATGTTGCACAACATTCTCATTCGGCTTTACCAATGATTTACAAGATCTGTGCTGTTTGGGGTGGGCATGAAGGGTCGTTACTTTTATGGGTCAGTATTCTATCTTTGTGGATGGTTGTAATGATTCTATATCCTGGTCCAATGAGTCAAACTTATTTGCGATTAAGCATTGGTATCTTATGCGTGATTGCAGCTGGTTTTGAATGGTTTATGATTGTAACGTCTAATCCTTTTTTAGTGTTGCCAATCCCCCCTTTAGATGGTGCTGATTTAAATCCATTACTACAAGACCCTGGGATGGTTTCTCACCCACCCATGTTATATATGGGTTATGTCGGTTTCTCAGTGGTCTATGCTTGTGCGGTTGCTGGGATGTTGTCAAAAGAAGATCGCCCAAACTGGTCTGCATGGGCAAGACCATGGGCATTGGCTGCATGGGCCTCATTGACCGTAGGGATTGTTTTAGGCAGTGCATGGGCATATCGAGAGCTAGGTTGGGGCGGATGGTGGTTTTGGGACCCTGTTGAAAACGCTTCATTCATGCCTTGGTTGGTTGGTGTTGGACTCATTCATTCTTTAATTCTTGCTCAAAGACAACCTGACTTTACACATTGGGCAGGTTTATTAGCAATTTTTGGTTTTATTTTAAGTTTGTTAGGGACTTTTTTAGTTCGTTCAGGCATTTTGATTTCTGTGCATGCATTTGCCGTCGATGCTACTAGAGGCATCTATTTACTCGGTTTTTTAGGTGTTGTTTTATGTGTGTCGTTATTTGTATTGTTAAAAACATATCAAAGGCAAAGTTCATTAGATACATTTGAGTGGCATGCCAAACCTAAATTGTTGATGTTTAATAATGTTATGTTTTTGTTTGCAATGTTAGTTGTTGTGTTAGGGACGTTATTTCCGATTCTCTATCAGTTTATAACCAATGATCCACTTTCTATTGGGCCACCATATTTCAACTCGGTACTTTGGCCAGTAGTCGTTTTATTAATGGTTTTGATGGGACTTGCTGTTCAAGCAAACTGGTTTGGCCTTAACTGGGAATGGCGTGTGCAAATTAAGGTGATATTAGCAGCATTATTAA
>JAURNZ010000051.1 GCA_030829925.1 Gammaproteobacteria bacterium
CTAAAATTGATGCTAAAGATCAAGCATTTGATCATAATTTTCATGAAGCGATGACAACCATTGAACAACCAGGTGTTGAATCTGGTCACATCGTTGATGTGATTCAAGCAGGTTATAAAATGGGTGATCGTTTGTTGCGCCCAGCAAGGGTAATCATCGCTAAGTAAATCATTTCTTGAAAAAAATAAAAACGTCCCTATATAGAAATTACAGAATTAATTATTGGAGAAAAAAATATGTCAGTTATTATTGGAGTGGATTTAGGAACCACTAACTCATGTGTAGCCGTCATGGAAAAAGACGGTTCAGTTAAAGTCATCGATAGTCCAGAAGGGCGTCCAACGACACCATCTATCATTGCAGCAGCAAAAGATGGGGAGCTTTTAGTAGGTGATTCTGCTAAAAGACAAGCAACTCAGAACCCACAGAATACGATTTATGAAGTAAAGCGTTTAATCGGTTCGACTTATGAAAAAGGTCTCGAGAAAGATTTAAGTTATCAAGTTTCAAAAGCAAAAAATGGCGATTGTTGTATTGAGATTGATGTTAATGGCAAAAAAGAAAAATGGTCGCCTGAAAAAGTTTCATCATTGATCCTTCAACGTATGAAAAAGACCGCAGAAGAATATTTAGGTCACGAAGTGACTGAAGCAGTCATTACTGTGCCTGCCTACTTCGATGATGCACAGCGTCAAGCAACTAAAGATGCGGGTAAAATTGCAGGCTTAACTGTTAAACGTATTATTAATGAGCCAACAGCAGCATCCTTAGCATTCGGGATGGATAAAGCACGTGGTGATCGTAAAATCGCTGTTTATGACTTAGGTGGTGGTACATTTGATGTGTCTATCATTGAAATTGCTAATGTTGATGGTGATCATCAGTTTGAAGTTTTGGCAACCAATGGTGATACACACTTAGGTGGTGCAAACTTTGATGAATGCTTGATTGATTATTTAGCAGAAGAATTTAAAAAAGAAAATAAAATTGACTTACGTAAAGACCCTGTGCCACTTCAGCGTTTAAAAGAAGCAGCTGAGAAGGCTAAAATTGAGTTATCATCAGCCCAACAAACAGAAATTAATCTACCATTCATTACTGCTGATGCAGATGGTCCAAAACACTTGGTCATGCAACTAACACGTTCTAAGTTTGAGTCTTTAGTTGATAAATTAGTTGATGCAACTATTAAGCCATGTCAGGTAGCACTTAAAGACGCTAAATTAAGTGTTTCTGATATTGATGACATCATCTTGGTTGGTGGTCAAACACGTATGCCTAAAGTGCAATCAGTCGTGAAAGATTTCTTTAAGAAAGAAGCACGTAAAGACATTAACCCTGATCAAGCAGTTGCCGTGGGTGCAGCCTTGCAAGGTGGTGTACTTTCAGGGGATGTTAAAGACGTTTTATTATTAGATGTGACACCATTGTCTTTAGGTATTGAGACAGAAGGTGGCATCATGACAAAGTTGATTGAAAAAAATACGACGATTCCTAGTAAGAAGTCACAAGTATTTTCAACTGCTGCTGATAACCAAACAGAGGTGACCATTCATGTTTTACAAGGTGAACGTGACATGGCTTCAGCAAATAAATCTTTGGGTCGATTCAATCTAAGTAACATACCACCATCACCAAGAGGGATGCCACAAATTGAAGTGTCATTTGATATTGATGCCAATGGTATCTTAAATGTAGGTGCAACGGATAAAGCAACTGGTAAAGCCCAATCAATTGTCATTAAAGCAGCAGGTGGTTTAACAGATGAAGAAATCGAGCAAATGAAGCAAGATGCTGAGCAGCACGCTGAAGATGATAAACTTTTCAAAGAAAAAGTCGAAACTAAGAACCAAGCTGAATCATTGATTGCTGGTACCAAGAAAGCAATGACTGAATTAGGGGATGATAAAGTTGAAGCAGACGAAAAAACTGCGATTGAAACAGCGATATCTGAACTTGAAGAAGCATTAAAAGCAGATGATGTTGCAACCATTAAAGAAAAAACTGAAGCATTGTCTCAAGCAAGTGCAAAAATGAGTGAAAGACTCTATGCACAAAAACAAGCTGATGCAAACAGTAATGGTACAGCAGAGCAAGCAGCGCCTGAAGCTGAAAGCACTGATGAAAACGTTGTTGATGCTGAATTTGAAGAAGTTAAAGACGACAACAAAGAAGCATAACCAAAGAGGATCAGGATGGCAGATTATTATGCAACACTTGAGGTGCAAAAAGATGCATCTCAGTCTGAAATTAAGCGTGCTTACAGGCGTTTAGCAAGTAAGTACCATCCTGATAAAAGCGACGGTAATGCTGATAAGTTCAAAGAAATCAGTGAAGCATATCAGATTTTATCTGATGAAAACAAACGTGCACAATATGATCGTTTTGGTTCAGTCGATCCTCAAATGGGTGGTGGACCTGGTGGCATGGACATCAACGATATTTTTGGTGGCGTATTCAATGATTTCTTTGGTGGTGGCGGTGGTCAACGCCAAGCCAAGGGGATGGATGTTGAATTCCAGACCGCCATTACTCTAGAAGATGCTGTCTTTGGGAAAGACATTCAAGTTGACATTCCAGCAACTAAAGTTTGTCCGAAATGTAATGGTACCGGTACCCTACAAGTGTCTCATGGTTTTATAGCCATGCAGCAAACGTGTTCTATGTGTCGTGGTTCAGGTCGTGTGAATGACCGTAAATCATCAGGTAAAAAAATTAATGTTAAAATTCCTGCTGGTATTGATCATGGCGATCGTATCCGAGTCGAGGGTGGTGGTTATCCTGGTGAAGGCGTGCCTCCTGGTGACTTATATGTGATCGTTGAAATTAAAAAGCATGCGCTATTTGATCGTGAACGACACCACCTGCATTGCCAAGTGCCAATTGATATTGTAACTGCAGCATTGGGTGGACAAATTGAAGTCCCAACATTAACCGGAAAAGTTAATTTGAAAATTGCTTCAGGGACTCAAACAGGCACGCAATTACGCCTGCGTGGTAGAGGCATGCCGTCTTTGCGTTCGGGCGGTGCAATGGGTGATTTGATGTGCACCGTGGTTGTTGAGACACCCGTGAAATTGAATGCCGAGCAAAAAGAAATGCTTAAAACATTTGGTGCATCTATTGATGTTTCACACCAACCCAAACAAAGCGAGTGGATGAAGAGCATCAAAGCCTTTTTTAAAATGGCTTAAAATAAGCTATACTTATAAAAAAGGAGATTATATGTATCAATATCTTTTCTGTCTTAGTTTAATGGTTTCCAGTATTTTTGCAGGTTTGGAATCCTTTGATCAAAAAAAATTCAATCAGAGTTTAAAAAGCGGGCAACAAACCATTTTGATGGTCAATACCCCCTGGTGTGGCCATTGCATGCGTCAAAGATCCGTAATTGGCAGCCTAGATGATACAAAGCCCTACAGTGACTTTGCTTTTTATAAATTACCTAGAAGTGGTGAAGATGATTTAAAAGCATCGCTCACAAAAAAATACATTGCGCCTTTTTTAAAAACTAATAAAAATGTTAAAACATGCGACTTATCGACCCGTTCAACTTTGGTTGTATTCAATAAGGGTAAAGTTGTTGCATGTGAAGCATTTTTAACCAATAAAGATAAAATTATGGCATTGATCAGTCAAGGCATACGATGACCTTAATATCACTCTGGCTTGCAGGTGTCTTAATTGCTTTTTCCCCCTGCATACTGCCTGCGCTGCCATTAATTGTTGCGGCAAGTTTGCAAAGACATTCTTTTGGCCCAATCATGATGGCGCTAGGCCTAATTATTGGCTTCGTGATTATGGGCACAGGATTATATATTTTAAGCCAATGGTTGAGTTTACCTACCTATCAATGGCGTTTAGTTGCTGCAACTTTTTTTATTATTTTTGGCTTAATGATGTTGTTGCCAACCTTGCACAGTGGTTGGTTAAGCAAGTTGTCTAATTGGGCGCATGATTTGACCGGTAAGGCAGATGAATTAGGTGCTTTTGGTCAAATTATAATTGGTGCTTTACTAGGTATTATCTGGAGTCCATGTGTGGGCCCTGCATTGGGCGCAATTTTTGTATTAGTGGCAACGCAAGGCTCATCACTTTATGCTGCTTTCTGTTTTGCTGTATTTGCTTTTGGGGCATCAATTCCATTACTGATTATTAGCTATGGCGGACGATATTGGTTGATGTCGTCAACCCACATACTTAAATACAGTAATCAAGTACTGGGTGGGATATTGCTATTCCTGGGATTCAGTGTATGGTTTCAGCTTGATCTATGGATGCAAAGCAAGTTACTTTCAATTCTGCCTGACTTTTGGTTAAATGCTGTTACCGAATATTAAAATTTAAGACCTAAGTAAATAGTCCCAAAAGAAGTGTCATACGTTTGTGTAGTAGCGCCATTTTTATAATATTTAGCATTCACAGGTATTTGAGCTTCAAGACCAATGCTGCTTGATTTTGTCAATGGAATTGAATGCATGAAGTTGACACGTGCTTGATCTTTATTTTGAGAGGTTTGATAGGTTAAATAAGTATATTTTGTGTTTCCACCAATAGAAAAGGAATCCTCGTGACTATTAGATGAATACGTATCCGTATAATGCGCGTAATTGGCTTTTAGCGTTAAATTTGTATTGATGTTATAAGCAATGGCTGAACCCCATGTATTTCTGTTTTCAAATGCAGTAGAGCTGTCGTTATTGTTTTCTTGATAAACCATTGCAACAGTAAGTTTGTTATTTGACCATTTGCCTCCTAAATCTATATAGGTATAATCTCGGGTGTTTTCAGCAAGTCCAGCATCAACACCTAGTTGAAATTGATCAGATAATTTGGCAATGAATTTGGCTGAATTCGTCAGGTAACGGTTATATTGTGGAATAACTGCAATATTACCACCGAAGTTCCAGGGGTCACTGTATGAACCTACCCAAGAATATACCAAGGAATCAAGCATGCCTAAACGTAAATCCATAACATCTTGTTTATATCCAAGGTATAAATGTTTAATTGAAAGATTGCTTGAACTGATGTCGGTTTCGTTTAGAAAATAAACACCATTTTTAACATCACCATAAACATTTA
>JAURNZ010000052.1 GCA_030829925.1 Gammaproteobacteria bacterium
CAAAACCGGATGGTGAAATTAGCTTTGATATTTTAACATCGGTTCGATTGACGGGAACTAATCATGCTGAAGATCAGCCTTGTCATTTACAACTGGCCGATACCAAAATTCCTATTGAAGTTAATTACAACCAATATGATTCACCAGAAACACGTTATTGTCCTGCAAAAGTATATGAAATTGTAAAAACCGATGCAGGAAAACCAAAGTTACAAATCAATGCACAAAATTGTATTCATTGTAAAACCTGCGATATTAAAGATTTTAAGCAAAATATTAATTGGGTGCCGCCTCAAGGGGGGGAGGGCCCAAATTATAGTGAAACTTAATTTATGATGTCTTTGAGGGTTTTAATTAATGCTTCTTCAGAAGGGATGAATGACGTTTGAAGTAGTTCACGAGTAAATTTGCTGTTAGCAATGATTTTACCATTCAACTCTTCCATGATGGCTCTATATTGAGGAACAAATTGTTTGATCAAAGGCTCAAATAGTACGGGTGGCGTTATTCTTGGCATATTTTTTTTCAAACTTGGTTCGATTGATACCATCAAATCTTTAACAGTTGATATAGAAATTGTCTCGTCTGCCAGTACAAGTCTTTTATTGGTTAAAAGGTTATTATGAATGATATTCATATGTGCTTGAACCACATCGATAATATCAATTCCAGGCCATTGTAGTTTCGGTAATAGCATGAATTGACCATCAGCCATTTTTTGCATTAACCGAATGAATGGGGTTGTGCTAAAACCTTTGAAATGCCCAAAAACAGTTGGCACGTATATTGCAGTAAAAATATTTTCTAATTTATTGGCAGTAACGTATTCCCAATTGGCTATGTCACTTTTAACAATTTGTGTTGCAAAGGGTGTTAATGTATCCCATTGTGGCTCGCAAAAAGATTGACCATCTATCAAGTTCATCGTTGGTGTTTTCATATTATACCGTAAGGACAAAATGCTCGAGGTCACTGTGAATTTCTGAATATGTGCTTTTTTTGATGATTCAAGCCATTGAATGGTTTCATGGTGCAGGGTATGTATCCAGCGAAGTCTTCCCTCCTCATCTAAAATGGGGGGTGGCGCTAAGATATGGAAAACGATGTCACAATGTTTCAAAATAGAGGTCTTAGTTTCTAGAAGATTGTTTTCAAGGTTAGTAATTCTTAGATTGGAAATGTCATCAACGTGATTGGCAATCAACTGTTGAAGAGGTTCTATGAATGTCTTTTGGTCGGTTAACCCAATGACACGGTAGCCACGTTTCAAAAGTTCAACAGCGGTTGCTTGTGCAACAAAGTGAGATAAATCAGTTATTAAGACACAGTACTTCATATTTTTATTCTTCTATTAATGTAATTATAGAACGAAAAAAACACTTGTGTGGTTATTTGAATATTTTTTCTATCTGATGCTTTAGATCATCTGCAATATGAATATATATGGCGCCTAAATTGTGTTTAAGTTGCGATAAATTAGAAGCCCCTAAAATAACTGAAGAGACCTCCTTATTTTGTAGGCACCAAGCAATGGCCAGTTGGGTCATGTCAACATTGAAATCTTTGCATATCGTTTCAAGCTGGGTAATTTGTTTTAGTTGCAGTTCTAAATCTTCAGGTATCCACTGTGGTCTCGTATGCAAACGGCTATTATTTGGGATGCCATGATTATACTTGCCGGTGAGTAAACCGCCAGCCAGAGGGCTATAACTGACAGTGCCCATGGTATGTTGTACAAATACCCTTTGATATTCAATTTCGACACAGTGACGATGCAGTAGGTTATATTCTGGTTGGGCCATGGTTGGGCCTTCAAGCCCTAGTCGGTTCGCACAATCATAAGCTTCTAATAATCGTTCTATACGCCAATTAGAGGTGCCCCAGTATAAAATTTTTCCCTGCTGAATAAAGTGATTCATGGTGGTGACAATTTCTACCATAGGTACTGTTGGGTCGTCGTAGTGACAATACAGTAAATCAACATAGTCTAATTGTAATCGTTTTAGTGACTGGTTTAGACCATCATATAAATGTTTTCTAGATAAGCCAGTTTGGTTAGGTTTCAGTGACGTATCTAAACTCATTCTACAGCCTTGAAATAGTTTGGTGGCAACAATATAAGTATCTCTAGGGTATTGTTTTAAGGCTGTACCTACCATGTGTTCTGCTTTGCCAGCTGCGTAGTATTCAGCTGTATCAAAAAAATTAACACCATGATCAAAAGCACATGCAATGAGTTCGCAGGCTTTTTTAGTATCAATGTCAAAGCCAAATGTTTTACGCTCAGTACCTAAGGATAGTGCGCTTACCTTTAGTCCACTTTGACCTAATTGACGATAGGGCATATTAGGGCAATTTTGATCGGTCATATTGTGATTATAGGTTGTATTTCTATTTTGTCACAAGTCATTAAAAGTTTTTTAATTGTTAAAGCGGCCAATAAAATTGACCGCTTCCTCCATAAGTAAAGTTATTAAGTCAAAGCTGACACATTGTAATGAGTTATGTTTTCATGAGTTGTTAGTTTGCTATGTATCTGTTTTTTACCATGTCCATTAGATATGTCAACCCATTGAATATTATAGCATAAATTTAAAAACTTTGGTTTTTGAAGACAGGATTGAATAGAGCTGTTAAGCTGTGTATATGATTATTGTAACAAGACCAAAGCCATGGGCAGAGCCTTTGTGTGACAAATTAAAGTCAGCACAAATTCAGTATAGATACTTGCCTGCAGCAAGGCTCGAAAAGACAGATTATAAACCACCAAAAAATTTCGGTGGCATAACTCTTTTTTTAAGTCAATCGGGTGTATTATTTGCACCTGATGCACTGGATTTCGAAATGGTTTTTGCAGTTGGTCCTAAAACAGCTCAGGCAGTTGAAAATAAGTACACATGTGACTGCTATCAACCTAGGCCAGGACATTATTCAGTATCGGGGTTGCTAGAAGACCCTTACTTTATCAGGCAAATGGAAGCTAATTCTGTGCTTCATATCATTGGTGGGATGCATAGTGATGTCAGTAGATTCGATTCATTGAATACAAAAGTTGTGATGCATCGAGTGTATGAAATGATACCCATTGCCCATCAGGTCAATGGGATACCACAACAGGGTGAGATTTGGTTTACCAGCCAAAAACTTATGCAATTATTTTTTGAGTATTATATCCTTACCCTTAATGAAAAAAATCTGTTATCCTATGACATAGTGGTGCCAACAATGATGTGTCAAGAGCAAGCAGTTGCCCTTGGTTTTAAGGGTCACATAGAGGTGGTCTCAGACCCGAGAGATGAATCTTTTATCGCACATTATCAGGTAAAGCATAGGAGCAAATAGATGAAACAAATCAAACGGTGGCTAACGTGTTATTTATTTCCTTTGGCTGTTTTAGCCATGATTGGCTGGCTTGTTTTTCAACAAGCTTTATTTAATCAAACAATTCAAGATCAAAATGCAGTTATCGATCAGCTTGAATCACAGCTGAAAGCTTTTCGTACACCAAAAGTGATACAGGATGAAAATAAGCATTATCAACAAATGGCTTATCTTGTCTTGGTTGATCGTAGTGATTTAGACCTAGGTGCAGCATATCTAGAAATACTCAGCACCAATTATAAGGAAACTAAAGATAGAAAGCGTCAACAAGACATTCAAGTCCTTAAGTCACAAGTGGACACACTCAGAGCTCAAGTGAAAGATAGGACCAAACTGATTACTGAACTACAATCACGGCTGTCAAAACCTGGCAATCAGAAAAAGACCAAAGAAAAAAGTTGGCTACGTCCATTGAAAGGTTGGGTTAATGTTGAATATCATGAAGGTAAGGCAGGTCAGGTTGATCCTCAACAGTGGCGTTACTGGTCTACATTAGAGCAGGCTAGATGGTATCTTGTTCACGGACACTATGATGATTACCTAGATGCTATAGCAAATATAGAAAGTTGGGTGAAATTATACCCTGGGGATATCGATTGGCAAACATCACTCACTGAGCTTGCTAAACCCTTGCAAGATTTAGACTTATCAAGTATTCAAGTTAAACAGAATAGAAAGAAAGATTTGGAGCAGAAGACTATGCTTAGAAAGCAATTCAATGAGAAAACAAAACAAAAAGCTCAAGAAGATGTTGAAGTAGGGTCTCAATCTGAACAAACCAAATCTGATACTAAGCCACAACAACCTAGACATGGAGTGATTGCCTAATGTTTCGCTATATGATTTTATTACTTATTGCTGCCGCTGCGAGTGCTTGGCTTTGGGTCAATCCAGGGTTGGTAGAAATACATGTTGCACAGTTAAGTGTTGCGATGCAATTGGGCACATTTATTTTAATAATCATAGCATTATTCATTGTAATTAAAGTCATCTGGAATATCTTAAAGTTACCATCTTGGCTACATCATCGTCGTAACGTACGCCTGGATAAACAAATCAATAAACACATAACTAAATTATGTATGCAACTTTCAGAAGGGCAAATATTAAAAATTGCCCAATCCAAGCGTTATCAAGATAATCTACCAAGCCAATTAATGAAGCTATTAGCCAATGCTTTGAACGGGACTTTAACATCAAAGCAAGTGTCAGCTAGTATTCTTGCGAATGAAGATGCAGAGGGGTTGATTCGTTGGGTAGAAGGCTTAGGTTATTTGTATCAGGGCGATGGCGAGCATGCCC
>JAURNZ010000053.1 GCA_030829925.1 Gammaproteobacteria bacterium
CATTAGTACCAAATCGAGAATTTGATCAAATCATGGCTACTGGTGAAATTGTGAGTGCAAGCCTTATGGCACTTGCACTGGAATCTCTTGGTTTAAAGGCAATGTCGATGACAGGTATGCAAGCTGGTATTCAAACAACTGATTTGCATCAAGATGCAAGTATTCAAGAGATTCAAGCAGATCATATCAAACAGTTAATTGAGCAAGGCATTATTCCGGTAGTGACGGGCTTTCAAGGATATTGTGGCCAACATGTGACAACACTTGGTAGAGGCGGCTCAGATCTCACTGCGGTTGCATTGGCTCATGCGCTGGATGCTGAAAATTGCTGGATTTATACAGATGTTAAAGGTGTTCATGCCATAGACCCCAATGTTGTTCCTAATGATGACATTTTTGAACAAATCGGTTATGAAACCATGATGCAAATGGCTTTTGCTGGTGCTGAAGTGATTCAGTATGCTGCTATTGATTATGCAAATAAATATCAAGTTCCTCTCAGGGTTTGCTCTACTTTTGAGCCAGGCATTGGCACATTGATTAATCAAAGCAGGATCTTTGATAAGCCAATTATTGTAAAATCATCTGGCTTAACTAAGCTTTCATTCCAAAAAAATAACGAAAATACGTATGAGGACTTATTTGCAAATAATATTTTATATAGTAGCGAGAGTTGTCACTTGCTCAACATGCTTCTACCAGAAATTAAAACAAAGCTTAAGCTTGTTAATCGCTCAGACGCAATAGAAGATATATTGCCAAATCAAACGCTAGTAACAGTGTTTCTGCCTAGTCAAGCTTGGCATAAAGTTTTCTCCCATGCATTAAGTGAGATATTATATGCTACGACAATGGTGTCTGAAGAAAATAACCATGTACTTAGGGTGCTAGTCCCAGACTATAAGATGACATTTGTGTTAACTAATTTATATCAAATGACACAAGTTTCACTTGAGGGTGTTAATCAGGATTGAGTTAATAGCTCTTCAAGAATAAGAAATTTTACAAAAAACTTGTAATATTATGCTCACAAGATCTATACTTACATAGTAATCACTGGAGTTTGCATGTTTAGTGTAATAAACAGTGTCTAAATTCTTTAATGAGCATTGCCTTCATTGGTAATAAGAGATACATTAAATTTAAAGGATTTAGATTTATAAGGAGATTGTAATGTTAATATTGACACGCCGAGTTGGTGAAACTTTAATAATAAATGACAACATTAAACTAACGGTACTAGGTGTCAGAGGACATCAAGTGCGAATCGGTGTTGATGCACCCAAGGACGTTTCAGTTCATCGTCAAGAGATTTATGAAAAAATTCAAAAAGAATCACCAGAACAAGAGAACAACTCAACTACACACGGGACGACAGATCACTCTGACAATGCTTAGTGAAGTATGTCTATGAAAGATCCTTTTTACCGATCTGAAAAAAAACGTTATAAAAATCCTATTCCTAGTCGTGAATGGATCATCCAGAATTTACAAAAATTTAAGGCACCTATTTCACAAGAACAACTTAAAAAGCGTTTTAACATTAAAGGCGAAGAAGCAACGACAGCTTTTCAGAAAAGATTAAATGCTATGGTCAGAGATGGCCAGTTATTAAAGAATAGAAATGATGATTATGTACTAGTTAAACAAATGGGTTTATGTCGAGGCTATATTCATTATGGTAAAGACCGCCAGCCATATTTATATGATGAAGACACTCAAAGTAAAATTAGTATATCAGGTTATCAATTAACAGAATTAATTGAAAACGATTACATTCTAGCTCGTTCAATACAAGCAGACCAAGCCATCATTGTTGAAGTGCTGTCTCGTTCACTGACAGAAATTGTTGGGCGAGTTCAAACAGACCAGGGAATAACCTCAATTATTCCTTTAAAGCCTTGTTGTTATACAGCTCCAATTTTATTGCCGCAGAAGAATCCAATCAAAAATGGGACAATGATTAGAGCCAAAATTATTGATTACCCAAAACCTGGTAGACCAATCATTGTTGAGCTGATAGAAGAAATTTCTAGTGAAAGCAATATCAGTGAAAAAGTTGAAACCGTTTGTCATGCATATGACATTCCAGTAGCAATCGAATGTCAAACATCGTTTGATAAAAATATTTGTTTAGATAATCGGGAAGATTGGCGACATCTACCATTTGTAACCATTGATGGTAATGATGCGAAAGATTTTGATGATGCGTTGTATGTCGAACATAAAGCCAATGGATATGATGTATACGTTGCTATTGCAGATGTTAGTCATTACGTTACACCAGGTTCTGATTTAGATAAAGAAGCAAGAAATAGATCAACATCAGTTTATTTCCCAGGTTGTGTTGTGCCTATGTTGCCAGAAGTTCTTTCTAATGACTTGTGTTCTTTAGTGCCGCATCAAGACCGTTATGTGATGGGCGTTAAAGTATGCCTAGATCTTAAAGGTCATGTGGAAAGTTATACCTTGCACGAAGCCATTATTCATTCGCATGCACGATTAACCTATGAACAAGTAGAAACTTTTATTCAAAAGACAGCAAAGATTCCTAAGGGGATTGAACGATCACTAAAGCCAATGATTGCACTTGCGGATATTTTGATTGATTTAAAACACTCTAGAGGTGCGCTAAAATTTAATCGACAAGAAATAGTTCCCGTTTTTAATAATGATGATATTGTGGACTTTAAACATATTGGATCAATGGCATCTATGAAGCTAGTTGAAGTATATATGTTGTTAGCCAATGAATTGGTAGCAAGTTATTGTGAGAAGCATCAATTGCCATGTTTGTATCGCAATCATGGCAAACCAGATCCAGAAAAGTTATTTGGATTATTCCAAGTCCTAAGTTCACTTGGATTAAAGACGCCAATGCGAAAAAAAGATTTAACATCAAAACAGCTATCTAAGTTGATGGAAAAAGTTCAAGATAAAATGAAGACGAATGTTTATGATATTCTGATGTTAAGGGCATTGCCTCAAGCCATTTATAGTTCTAACTGTCAAGGACACTTTGGTCTTGCGTATCAGTATTATCTTCATTTCACCTCTCCTATACGTAGGTATCCTGATTTAATTGTTCATCAACAATTAAAACGATTGATGCACGGCCAAAATACGGAAATAGCAAATTTAAATCAAGTTGCTAGTCATTGCTCATATGCTGAAAGAAGAGCAGAGCAAGCGTCTCGATGGATAGAAAATGATTTGAAATGTAAATTTATAGAACATCAGATTGGTAAATGCTTTTCAGGACGTATTTCGTCTGTAATGAATTTTGGGGTATTTGTAACGATTGAGGCCTTTGGGATTGATGGAATGATTCATATTTCTAAACTACCTAAAGACTATTATGATTTTGATCCAGAAAAAATGATTTTAACTGGTAGAAAAAATAATCAAGTTTTTGCGTTGGGTGATCAAATACAAATTAAAGTTTATAAAATTGATATTGAAAATCAGCGTATTGACTTTATACTTAACTAACCTTGTGAAAAATAAATAATTCATTCCTTACAGGTTGGTGTTGTTCATAACGAATATTCGTTTTTTCATGCTTTAATAATAAGCAGCCATATTGAGCCATCAGATCGATCAAATAATCTCTATTGTGTTTAAAGCGACCAGATACAGATAAGCAGTATGTTTCTTTAGAATCGCTAGTGTTTTCAATCGAGCAAGCAATCACTCCATTTTGATTAAGAACGCTCGACATTTGTTCAATAACTTGAGTCAAATCACCAATATATGGTAAGCAATCTGCAATGAAAAAAAGATCAACTTTTTCAGGCCATTGTATATCAGGTATAAAGCCTTCGATGAATGAATCATAGCATGCTGTTTTGTTTGCTATTGTAATCATGTTTTTTGAGCAATCAACCCCAGTTAGTATTTTTGACCATGGTTTAATGTATGTGGCAGCAAGACCTGTGCCACAGCCAAGGTCTACAGTATGATGCCATTGTTCTTTTTTGGGTTCCAAAACATCTTGAATTAATTCAGACAGCTTCTCATGACCACTATACTTTAAAACTTGTGTTAAGTGATCATCGTATGTCGAGGCATAGTCATCAAATAATTGACTGACATACGCTTTTGGGCATTGAGTAAAGTCGGCTTGTTTGGATTGTTTTAATGCAGCTAATAAGAATTTTACTTGAACATTATCTGGCATTAAAGTAAGTGCTCGTTCATAAAATGGGATGGCATCATTAGGCTTGTTCTGTTTTAAAGCAAGGGTGCCTAAGTTGTGAAGTGTGTCTCCATGATTTGGGTTTAGCATAAGGTCTTTATGGAAATAGCTGCTGGCATCCTCAAATTTATTTTTATATTGATAACAGACGCCAATGTTGTATAGCGTTTGTTCACATTTAGGGTTCATTTGTAGGCATTGGAACCAACATTGAAGAGCCTCGCCAAGTTTTTGTTGATGAAAATAAACAGATGCAAGGTTGTGACAGTTTTCAAAGTTAAAGGGCTCTAATTCATATGCTTTGTTAAACGACAACAAGGCTTTGTCACTCTCATCGTTGCCTAGATAAGCGCACCCCAGTCCATGATGTATCCTGAAAGATGGCTCTATGATTAATGCTTTTTTGAAATAAGTAACTGCATCATCATATAAAGACTGTTGTAAATAACATTCGCCAAGATTGATTAAAACAGCCTGGTTTAAAGGGTTTGATTTCAGTGCATCTAAAAAGCTTCTTGTTGCGGGTTTTAATTTTTTTTGGTTGAATTGACTGAGTCCTAGGTTATGAAGTAAGTCCTCATTTTGTTCGCTTACAGAAAGTGCTTTAGCAAAGTAAGCTTCAGCAGTCACAAACTGTTTTTGTTTATAGTGCAAAAGCCCAAGGTTTTTTAATACACCCAAATGTCCTGGTTGTATGGATAAGACTATATTGAAATGTTCTTCACTTAGATCATATTGATTTAGTTTAGTATACACATGTCCAATATTGTTATGTAAGGTAATGTTATCTGGCTCAATATCAAGGCCTCTTTTAAAGGCTGCAAGTGCACTATCAAGCATCTCAAGTTGCCCATACCCAATGCCTAAAAGTTGCCAGCCATTGATGTCATTTGGAAAACTTTTGACATGTGACTCATAATAGTTGATGGCACCTTCAATGTTGCCAGCTTGATGTTCTTGAAACCATTTAAGTAGTGATTTATGCATAAAAAAATTCTTGTTTGTTAAAGTCTTTACATTAACATATTTTTTTCATATTAAAAAATGTTGCGGTCGCATAAAAAAAACGCTATAGTCATAGCTTAAGTGAGCTATATCGGGTACTTAGCTCAGTTGGTAGAGCGTCGCCTTTACACGGCGAATGTCGGGGGTTCAAGTCCCTCAGTACCCACCAACGCGGGAGTGGTAGTTCAGTTGGTTAGAATACCGGCCTGTCACGCCGGGGGTCGCGGGTTCGAGTCCCGTCCACTCCGCCATTAACTGACATTTACAGAGATTCGATATGAGCATTAAAAACTTTTCAAAAGGATCTATTGCAGTTTACGTCACAGCTTGTCTTGCAATCCTATTTATATTTTCACTTGTATTCTCACCTTCATTACAAACCAATATTAGGTCTTCCAAACAAGTTGGTAAAGTTGGAAGCATTGCTATCAATGAAAAAGATTTTTATCTAGCTTACCAAGGTGTTAAAAATAAAATATTGAGCACAAATATATCACTGCCTGTACAAGAATTGAATGCTTTCATCTTAAATGAAACATGGTCATATCTTCATACAAGATATAGTGTTCAAGCCATGATGGTTGATGATGGTTATGTAGCACCAAAGTCAATGATTGAGAAAGAAATTTTAAACGATCCATATTTTCAGGTTGATGGATTATATAGTCCTAAAAAGTTCAAAGATTTTTTAAAGCAAAGAGATATGAGTGTTGATCACCTAATTGAAATCAAAGGTGTTGATATGATGCAAAATGCATTGTTTTCAATTGTTCAAGAGATTTCTCAACCAATTCAAAGTGAGTTAGATCAACTGAAATCTGTTGCAAGTGTTCAAAAGCAGATCAGTGTTAAAACCATTGAAGTTAATAAACAAAGCATCTCTCAACCAACAGATGCTGATCTCAAAAAATATTATGACGCACATCAAATAGATTTTGTGAAGCCAAATCAATATAAATTTAAGTATGCCATTATTGATGATGAGCTATTTAGACAATCTAAGTCTCCATCTACTAATGAACTCAAAACATTTTTTAATAAGAATTTAGAAAACTATATTACACCTGAGCAGGTATTGGTAGATGTGCGTTCATTAAAGCCAAAAAAAGGTGCGGGATTAACTGCATCTGAAACTAATTTCATCCAATCTATGATTGGAGTTAATCAAACACTTGATGGCGTCATTGATGATTTGCTTGTGAATGGTGGTAAAGGCTATGAATTAGTTGCACAAAAACCAATATGGCGCCCTGTTGCACAATTGCCAAAAGATTTAGTAACTAATGAATTTATTAAGCAAAAGCAGCCCATTATCAATAAAGAAGAGGATGGTACGATTGTCATTGTTCAAAATAAATCTTACAAAGCAGAATTAGTGCCTAAATTTGAAATGGTTGTCTCAACAGTCACAGATGATTTTAAACGACATAGTGCGAATGAACAATTCCAGTTACATTTAGATGATTTGATGGATCGTGCTTATTCAGGTGCTCTTTCTTGGGATCAATTGCATTCTATAATGCCAAATTTGAAAACAATGAAAACAAACTTATTAGATTTAAAAGAAATGCAATCAAGCATGCCTTTTAAGTCTTTTTCCAAGTTAAACACTTGGATTGAGACTAATATTGATTCAAAGGAAATCTTAATTAAATCACTGTCAAATAATAAGGTTGTTGTAATTCAACAAACTGATTATGTACCTAAACATGTACAAAGTTTCAAGTCAGTTAAACTGACGATTCAGCAGTTATTAAACAAAGAAGCTAAGTTGAAAAAATCAGAGACTGTTGCTAATCAAGTAGTAAAAGACGTTAAGTTGAAAACAGATTACAAAACACTTGGTAAGTCCTGGAAATATTTCCCTAAAGTGACTTATGCATACAATGATCTTGGTTATCCAGGTTTGGTTTGGGTAGCCACACTTCAGCAAGCTGGACATGATTCAGTCATATTAATAGATGATTTAGCAAGAGATCAGGGCCAAGTTTATATTGTTAAGTGGTGGGATGATCAGTCAGGTCCAGTGAATGATGTATTCTATCATCAACTAGCGTCTGATTGGGGTATCACTTTTGCCAGTGAGTCTATTGAAAGGCTTGTCAATCACTATTCATTAAAGAAATATATTAATGTCTAAAGAATCTCAATATCATACTCAACCTCCAAAACAAGGTGTGATCATTGTTAACTTTGGGTCACCTGAAACATTAACAAAAAAAGCTATTCGCACTTTTTTATGGCGATTATTAACAGATAAGCGTGTTGTAGGCCTGCCTAAAATTTTATGGTGGCCTATTCTTTGTTTATTAATATTACCTTTTAGGCCAAAGCGTTTAATTCATGATTATAAGCGAATATGGAAAGAGGAAGGCTCGCCCTTGCTAGTAGACCATCGTGATATTACTAAAGCGTTAAGTGACGAAATAAAGTCTCTTGTAGTCGAAGAAGCTTATCTATATTCAAACCCCTCTCTTGATCAAGCTTGGCATAACCTAAAGCATCAGGGCGTTAGGGATGTGGTGATTTTTCCTTTGTATCCACAGTATTCATCTGCAACTACAGCTTGTGTATTTGATGCATGGTCAAAGGTAATGGCAAAAGAAAATTTTGTACCTGGCATGCGTTTCATTCAATCTTATCATGATGATAAAAGGTATATTGATTTACTTGCCAAGCAAATAAAAAGATTTTGGAAAGAAAATGGCAAGGCCGATCATTTGATATTTTCATTTCATGGTATTCCTAAGCAAAAATTTAAGTCAGGAGACCCATATTACTGTTATTGTCACAAAACCATGCGTTTGGTAGCAGAAAAATTAAAATTAGATGAAACCTATTATTCATTGGCTTTTCAGTCTCGTTTTGGGAAGCAAGAGTGGCTGCAGCCATACCTAAGTGAACATATTAAAGATTTAATTGAGAAAGGAGACAAGTCTATACATGTGGTTTGCCCAGGTTTTTCAATTGATTGCATCGAAACTTTGCACGAAATTGGCTATGAATATGCCGAAGAGGCAAGTGCTCTGGGTGGGCAACTAAAACTAATTCCATGTTTAAATAAAACCAATGAATCCATTGGTTTATACAAAAAAATCATTTTAGATAAAATTTCCTAAGACGGATTTCAAGTTTTTCTACTATACTTCCTTTTGAGAAAAAGGGATTTATTATGTTTTGTCAAACACTCGAAACAACCATTAACGACGCATTTACAGTTGCAGCTCAGAAAAAACAAAAGTTTGTTACAATTGAGCATTTGTTATTAGCCTTATTAGATAACCCTGATGCAAGTCAGTTATTGATTAACTTAGATGCAAATATTCAAAATTTAAAATCTGGAATACAAGTTTATATTCAGGAGAAACTCTCTGATAAAACTAAAGCTAAAAAAACAAAGCCAATTCCAACTTTGTCTTATCAGCGTGTTATTCAACGCGCGATTGTTCAAGCACAAGCTTCTGGGAAAGTTGAAGTTAATGGTATAGATGTGCTACTGGCTTTATTATCTGAAACAGATTCTGCTGCAGCATACTTTTTAACGCAGGAACAAATTTCTAAGTCAAGTGTGCTGAATTATTTAAATCACATGCAACAGTCTCACCAAAATATCAATGATTTCAATGATAATTTATTTTCAGATAATGTGATTGAGAGAACGAATGATTCTAATATTGAAAAGTACGCTGTTAATCTAATTGAAAAAGTTAGACAAGGAAAAATTGATCCGGTCATTGGGCGTGATGAAGAAATTAAGCGAATGGAACAAATTTTATTATGTCGACGAAAAAACAATCCATTGTTGGTTGGTGAAGCAGGCGTAGGTAAAACTGCTTTAGCAGAAGGGCTTGCCATGAAGATATATGAAGGTAAAGTTGCTAAAAAACTTAAGCATGCTCAAGTTTATTCTCTTGATCTAGGTGCGTTACTTGCCGGTACAAAATATCGTGGAGATTTCGAAAAGAGATTTAAATCAGTGTTGCAAGATTTTATTGATACGCCAAATGCTATTTTATTTATTGATGAGATTCACTCTATTATAGGTGCGGGTGCTGCCTCTGGTGGCGCATTAGACGCTGCTAACTTGATGAAACCGTTTTTATCATCTGGTCAGTTAAAGTGCATAGGCGCGACAACTTATACTGAGTTCAGAAATA
>JAURNZ010000054.1 GCA_030829925.1 Gammaproteobacteria bacterium
AAAAAATTTAATGAATTTATGGATGCGGTTGATAGTACAAAAACTGATTTAGGAAAAGCATTGCAAAATCCTAATGGGGTAGTAAAGGAAGCGGCTGACAAAAAAATGCGCAGGCGGCTCAATCTCAACCCCCAGCTGCAGAGAACAAAGGTTTTTTCGCAAGGGTTAAGAGTATTTTTAATTATATTGTGTCATTCTTCAGACCCAGCAATGATAGAAAAGTTAGCCCGAAAGTAGGAAACGTTACACCATCTGAGCACACTAGTGTAAGCGCTAAATCATTAAATGTAAGCACTGAAAAAAAACTGTCAAATAACCCTAAAGATCTAGCGATTAAAGAAATAAATGAAGCAAACAATTTGGACGCAGCTATAAAAGCATTTGATGAATATGCTGTAGGAAAAGAAAATTTTGACCCAGAAGAGAAAGTGTGGTGGAATAATAAAACTTATACACAGCTAGAAAGTGCAGGTAAATTAGAATATATTGAGAATCTAGTCAATGATTCTAGAGCTACAGTAGTTGCAAGACATGATGATTCTTCTTCATCAAATAATGATCTACTTAATCAGAAGGATACATTGGTTGCAGGTATTGAACATATCGAGCAAGGCCTTGATAATGATAATAAACCTGAAACACCCTTCATTAAAAACTAATTACTTTTCCATTAATGACCAAGCAGGCAGTTGATACTGCATTCTTAGCTGTGTGGCATTGCCACCAAGCGCAAAGCCAATAAGCTTATTTTGATCATCAAATTGTTCCATTTGGATGCCATCATGATCACTAATGACTTCCCAGCGACCTTTGATCCAAGGGTGACGACAAACCACCACAGGGAAAGTCGGTGTTTTAGCTACTGTGGGCAGTGCTGGGTAACTGATTTCAGTTGGATTGCCAAGTAAGGTTTGTACCATGGCTTGTGCTTGTTGGCGAATGGGGCCAATGTAACGCAAGGTAACCCCATGCACTTCTGCACAATCACCCAAAGCATAGACATCTGCTAAGTTTGTTTTACCATGCGCATCAACAATGATGCCGTTGGGACTAACTGCCAATGCATCACTGATGGCAGGGGCATGTTGGAGGCCAATGGCTTGAATGGTCAAATCTGCTTCAGGGGGTGTTGATTCATACCACTCGATGCCAGCTTCAACCATTGCATCTTTTAGGGCTTCTCCAATAGGGCTCGGTACCAACCCACTAAGTGGGCAGGGGACATCACTTACTAAGCGAATGGTTTTATTTAAAGACAATAGATCATTTGCTAATTCACAACCCACCAGGCCTGCGCCAATGATGTTAATGGTATCGGCTTTTTCCATCAAAGGACGTAAGACTCGATAGTCATCCAGTGTATTTAAAGAAAGGGCATTGGTTAAGTGGGGTAGCTTTTTAGGTGTAGACCCAGTAGCAATGATTAGTTTTGAATATTTAAAATCCCCACGATCAGTGACTAAAACCTTTTTTTTATCCTGAATGTCGATGGCTTTAGTCTGTGTCAAAATCGTTGCATTTAAACTGTTGGCCAAATCTTTTTTATATTCACTGATGGTATTATCTGGCGTTTTTCCTTTGGTTAAGGATACTGACAATAAAGGCTTATGATAAAAATCACCATCATCTTGAGTGATGATCATCAAAGGATGATTCGGTTCAGCTTGACGCCATAATTTTGCTAATGTGAAGCCAGCAATGCCAGCACCAACAATGATGAGAGGGGTTTTAGTAGACACGATGCTCCAAGGTTTTAACAAGTTGGGTTAATAAATCAGTTAAGTGATGTGACGGTAATGTGTCAAGCGCCTCATTGGCTTGATCCACATACTCAGATATTTTTTGGCGTGTCAGCTCAAATGCACCAGATTGTTCTAACAAAGCTGTGATTTCAGTAACAGATGCTTGATCTTTGTGGGCTGATTCAATCAAAGCAGTAAAGGATTGATTTTGATAAGCCATAATGAGTGGGTAGGTTGTTTTGCGATCAAGCCAGTCTTGACCTAAAGTCTTACCAGACACATCACTGGTGTAATCCAATAAATCATCTTGAAGTTGGAAAGCCAGGCCTAAGGCTTGACCAAAAGACAAACAAGCTTGGGTAACCTCAGGGGATGCATTGGAAACCTTCGCTGATAGGTGGCAAGCTTGCTTAAATAGTTCAGCAGTTTTAGCTTGAATGATCGAAAAATAGGTGCCTGCATCCATATCCAGTTTATTGCGTACTTGATGCTGTTGTACTTCACCTGCCACAATGATTTGAGTGGCTTGAGCCAAATCATGAATGACCAAAGGGTCTTTTAAGGCTGCAATCCAACGAAAAGCTTGCGCAAAAAAATAATCTCCAACAAGAATACTGGCTTTGTTGCCATGCTCATACCAAGCGGTGGGTTGGTTGTGTCTTTTAGGTGCATCATCAATGACATCGTCATGTAACAATGTTGCACAATGAATGATTTCAACAATGGCTGCTAATAAATGATGCGATGCATGACATGTGCCAAGGATGTTGCCAACGGCTAATACCAATAAGGGACGAAGATGTTTGCCTCTTACAATGTGTTTGCCAATGTCACTGATTAAGTGCAATTGATGTTGCTGGGGTAGTTTTAAGTGTAATTGGGTATGCGCCCAATCAGTGGTAACTTCGTTAGTAATTAATGGGATGAGTTCGTTTAAATTCATGTGCAAAAAGCTTCTATGTAATGGGGCAATGGTTTAGGTTTGCCTGCTTGGTTAATATAGGCCATTTCAAGTTCACCTTGGCATAAGCATTGTTCATCTTTGTAAATGCTCTGGTGCCAAATGGCCAACGTGGGTCTAATGACTTTCAGGGTACTTTTGACTTCAAGTACATCCCCAAGACGTGCAGGTGATAGGAAGTCCACTTTCAAAGACTTAATCACAAAGGCTTCTTTTTTTTGACACATGGCTTCCCAGTGTTCTTTTTGTTGCATCAGCCAACTGGACCTAGCACGTTCAAAGTACTTTAGGTAATTGGCATGATACACAACCCCTTGTGCATCGGTGTCTTCGTAGTAAACCGTAATCTTCATAGATTATGCGCTGATTTGGTTGACCATGTATGCCAAAATACCACCACTGCGATAATATTCAAGTTCATGATCTGTATCAATGCGACATGCCAATGGATAGGTTTGTGTACTGCCATCATGACGTGTGATGCGTAAGGTTAAAGTTGCCTTAGGACCTGACATATCACTGATGCCGTCAATATCAATCAACTCGTCACCGACTAAATTGAGATCACTGAGTGGAACATTCAATTGGCAAGGTAATACACCCATCCCGACAAGGTTGGAACGGTGAATACGCTCGAAACTTTCACAAATCACCACTTTAACACCGAGCATGTATGTGCCTTTAGCTGCCCAGTCTCTAGAGGATCCAGTACCATATTCCTTACCACCAAAAACAACCAATGGCGTATTTTGTGCTTGATAATGCATGGCTGCATCAAAAACGCTCATAAGTTTTTTCTCTGGATAAATTGTGGTATAACCACCTTCTTTATCTGGATTCATAAGGTTTCTGATACGGATGTTTGCAAACGTACCACGTTGCATGATTTCATGGTTGCCTCGACGTGACCCATAAGTATTAAAATCTTTTGGATCAATGTTGTGCTCGTTTAAATATTGTGCGGCAGGTGAGCCTAACTTAATGGCACCAGCGGGTGAAATATGGTCAGTTGTGACAGAATCGCCTAACAATAATAAAATACGTGCTTGATGCACATCGGTTAATTTTTCCGGTGTTTGGAAAAAGTCAGGACAACGGACGTAAGTTGACGCATGATCCCAGCTAAAGTTAGGTTGGTCAATGACGTTGATGTTTTGCCATTGTTGATTGCCTTCCAAAACTTGCTTGTATTGTTCAGCATACATGGATTGATTGATTTGTTGTTCTTGTTGATCAATTTCTAGTGCACTTGGCCAGATGTCTTTCAAATAAACATCCACACCATTGGCATCTTGCCCTAGGGGTTCTTTAGTCAAATCAATGTCTGTGGTTCCTGCAATAGCAAAAGCAACAACCAATGGTGGGGATGCCAACCAATTGGCTTTGACTTGTGGATGAATTCTGCCTTCAAAATTTCTATTGCCTGATAAAACAGCAGACACAGCCAAACCATTATCTTCAATCTCTTGAGTAATGTCATCTGACAATGGACCTGAGTTACCAATACAGGTTGTACAGCCATATCCCACTAGGTTGAAACCAAGTTCATTTAGATAAGGCATTAAGTTGAGTTTTTCCAGGTAATCGGTTACAACCCTTGAGCCTGGTGCAAATGAGGTTTTAACCCATGGTTTGGTTGTAAGGCCACGCGCCAAAGCAGCTTTGGCAAGTAAGCCTGCACATATTAAAATGCTAGGGTTTGATGTATTGGTACAGCTCGTGATGGCAGCAATAACCACATCGTTGTGTTTTAAATTTGGACCATTCGGAGTGCTTGGTTTGATGGCCAAAGAACTTGTTTTAAGGTCAGACAGATAGACTTTGTCTTGAGGTCTTTTAGGGCCAGCTAAACAAGGTTTAACTTCGGACAAATTGATTGTAATGACATCGGTGAATGACATTTTGTCATCATTGGCATGCCAGAACCCTTGATGCTTGGCATAGGTTTCAATGATTTGACACTGCGCCTCACTACGGTTGGTCAGCCTCAAATAATTCATGGTTTGTTCATCAATTGGGAAGAAACCACAGGTCGCACCATATTCAGGTGCCATATTACTGATGGTTGCTCTTTGTGCCAAGGTTAGGTCTTTTAAAGCAGGTCCATAAAATTCTACAAATTTACCAACAACACCATAAGCACGAAGTCGGTTGGTCACTTCTAAAACCAAATCAGTTGCGGTAATGCCAGGTGCCAATTCACCATCTAGATAAACCCCAATCACATCTGGTATGAGTAAGCTAACAGGTTGATCAAGCATAACAGCTTCTGCTTCAATGCCACCGACACCCCAACCAAGGACACCGAGGGCATTAACCATGGTGGTATGGCTATCTGTACCAACCAAAGTATCTGGAAATAAAACACCATCTCTTTCACCCACAACAGGGGCTAAGTATTCAATGTTTACTTGGTGACAAATACCTGCACCTGGTGGGACAACTCGGAAATTATTAAAATGTGCTTGCCCCCATTTAAGTAACTCATAACGTTCTTTATTACGTTGCATCTCTAGTGCTTCGTTTAAACCTAAAGCATTGGCTGAGGCAAACTTATCAACTTGAATGGAATGATCGATCACCAGATCTACTTGGCAGCTTGGATTAATAAGGCTAGGATCTTTTTGTTTTTTTGTGATGGCATCACGCATGGCTGCTAAATCAACCACACCAGGCACACCAGTAAAATCTTGCATCAATACCCGAGAAGGTAGGTAGAAGATTTCTGTTTGCGTTTGCTTATGAAAAAAAGCTTTTAAATGTGATTCGGTAATTGTTTTACCATCAAAGCGACGTACCAAGTTTTCAAACAAGACCTTAAGACTCTTAGGTAGCACATGGGCATTATCAAAACCCAGTGTTTGAGCGGTTTGATTAAGATCGGCAATAGTATAGTTTTTGTCCTCTATTTTCAAGGAAGTAAGATATGAATTCATACCCTCTATGCTAAACCTTACCCGAGATTTAGGCAAGTATTTGTTTAATAATTAACTAATCTAAATTGGCTATGTACTTTGGATGCATTCTAAAATAGTCGCAGCAGTTTTTTTTCTTAAAATGAGTACTAAATGTTCGTAAGGCAGCGTGGTGACGGAGGCTAGGTTGGGGATCATCGTACTTTGAATCGATACAATGCCATCATTGTCTCCGGGAATAAGCTTTCCTGAGAAGGTTTTATTGGTAATTCCATTGATTAAGTGACAGGTGTATTTTTGGCAAACGTTTGGGACTATTGGCTTGGCTTTTTTTGTTAGGTCATGTGCAGGTAGTGCGCCAACGACATACAAAAGCCATCGTGTCAAAAATGATTTTGAGAACCTAGTAACCAGTTCAACACCATGGTTGGGTGGGGCAATCATGATCATGCAATGGATGCCTTGGGGTTGGTAACGGTCGAGCAATTGTTGCATGACAAGGCCACCCATGGAGTGGGTGATGATGACGGCTGGTTGATCCACGTCAAGTTTGGGGGCTAATGTTTCCCAAACAGCATCTGCTGCTTTAGAGACAGTAAGTTTTCTTGACTGGTAGCCAATGAGTTTGGTTGAATGGCCATGCTTTTTAAGCATTCGTGCTAAAGGGTGCATCACCCATCGCGGTGCTGATAAGCCATGGATGAGATAAATATTCATGCGGGTGTTTTATTTGCTTTGAAGCACTTGAGTGTTTCATTGAATTGCTGACAAAGGCTTTGAATATCTTCAAGATGCTCAGGCCAACCCGTTGTTAGTACTTCGCTCAATGGCACTAAGACAAATTGTCTGTCAGTCATGCGTGGATGTGGGATTTGTAATGTTTGGTCGGCATGTGTCTCATTGTCGTATAACAAAAGATCCATATCTATGGTTCGTGGTTTTTTTTCACCTTTGTCACGTCGTCCCATGATATATTCTAGTGATCGTGTTAGCTCAAAAAGTGCTTGAAGGGTTAGCGAGGTTTGTATGCGAATGACGGCGTTGATGTATTTTGGCTGTTGTTCACAGACATCAACTGGATTGGTTTCATATAGCTGGGAAGTTGCTGCCACGTGGACATGGTTTTCCTGAAGCGCTTCAATGGCATTTTGAATGTTTTGAGCTCGGTCACCTAAATTGCTTCCAAGCCCAATGTAGGCAACCTTGGGCGCCTGATTCATTTTGCTGTCGTAGAGCTTTCTAAAGTGCTAGATAATCCTTGCCATTTAACAGCTTGCCACCAGACAGGTTCATTGGCATGGGCTCTTAGCATTAATAAATCTAGGCCAGCTCTGAACCTGGGCGATTTCAGTGTGCGATCAACGATGTAATCATCAGATTTCATAAATGACAACTGTAACTGCCAGATGTGTAAAATACCTTCAATGATTTTTCTAGGTAGCTTTAATGTTTTTTGTTGTTCATTGATAATGTTATCTGCTGCAGCCATGAATTGCTTAGCATAATCACGGTCACGTGGACGTAATTTTCTAGTGGCTTGTTTGAGTGGCCACCACAAAAGGACAGCATACAAAAATGCACTACTAAGAGTTTTATTTTTAAGGTACCTTTGATCTGCGTTATAGCAGGCTTGGTTTAAAAACGTTTGTGTTTGTTTCTGAACACGTTTATCAGATAAACAAACTTGTGTTTGTGGGAAAAGCACACTAAATAAACCTAATGCATTAAGCTTATCTAGTGATTTTCTTGCATGACCTGTATAGAAAAGTTTTTGCACTTCAAAAGATAGGCGGTCAGAAGAGATGTTGGCTAAAAGGTTTTTTTGTTGGCTGATGGCTTCTAGAATATCTGCATCAATCTCAAAGTTAAGTTTGGCAGCCATGCGTGCGGCCCTTAGCATGCGGACAGGATCTTCTTTGAATCGTTCTTCTGTTTTGCCAATCATGCTGATACGTTTGCTTTTAATATCATCACAAGCATGCGTAAAGTCTAAAAGCTGATTTTCTTTTGGATCGTAATAAAGAGCGTTTATGGTGAAATCTCTTCTTAAGACATCGTCCTGAATGGTCCCAAACTCATTGTCTCGTGTACGAAAGCCATTTTGGTCTACCTTGCCGGAGCGGTTGGATCTAAAAGTTGCAACTTCAAATGTATGATGTTTGTCACGGACATGCACAATCTTAAAACGTCTGCCAATGATGATAGCACTTCTAAAAAGTTTTTTTATTTGATTTGGTGTTGCATTAGTAACAATGTCAAAGTCTTTAGGTTTGGTTGAGGTTAATAAATCTCTCAATGCGCCTCCAACAATATAGGCGTCGAAGTTAGCCTTTTGTAACTCAAAAATGATGCGCTTAGCAGCAGGATGAATGTGCTTTGGGCTGATCTTTTTTTGATCGGGGGTGACAAAAGTTGGTTTTAACTTTGGTTGGACTTGTGATTTAATGCGGTCTAAGATGTTTGTTATGAAACCCAATTTGTTTTCTCCATTTTAAATATATTAAGGGTTTGTAAAGTATCAATAATTTGATAAACTATAAGTTACTTAACTATGAACAGTATTGCAACCATTGGATATACTAGCAATTTATATGCTAGAGATCAAAAGACAATTAACTACTTTGAATTTCAAGCAATGTTGGCAGATCAAGTCAGCGATCGCCTACATTGGTATGCTACCATTCATCCGCGTGATGAAGAGGATGCTTATCTAGATGCTTCAGAGCGATTAAGTTTGTGCGTTCAGTCACAATTGCAGTCCAATGACAAAGTGTTGGTTGTGGGCGGCGATGTCAGTGCTTTGTGTCATATGTCAGACTGGGTACCTGCAAATCAATTGCTGGGTGTCTCGGGCATAGCTGAATCATCCCTTGCTACTTTTTTTGAAAGTTCACCAATCCAGTCAGCATTTGATCATCTGACATTGGGGGTAGGTTTGGATCAGTCGCCAGTCGGTCTTTGGTGGCCAGCAGATGTGTCCAGCACAATTGTAGTTACTTTGCCATCTAATCGGCGTGTATTGTTTGTTCCAGAGCTTATGTCGGGCTCGCAAATGTTGAAGTTGATCGATATGTTAAAGGTATGGGTATGAGTGCGTATCATCCAGTTTATTTAGGGTTGTCTTTAGGTGTGATCTCTGCACTTAGGATTTTTGGTTTGATGATCATTGTGCCAATCATTGGATTATATGCTAGTGAATATCAGACCAATGCCATTGGTATAGGCTGGGCCATAGGGATCTATGGTTTAATGCAGGCTCTTTGTCAAATCCCATTGGGGTGGTATTCCGATAAAATTGGCCGTAAACCTGTGATCATAGCAGCCCTTTGTGTTTTTGCATTGGCAAGCTTTTTGCAGGCATTGACCCATGATATTTATTGGTTAATTCTTTTAAGATCCATCCAGGGTGCTGCAGCTATTAATGGTGTTGTATCGGCTTGTGCCATTGATTTAGCAGGTGCTAAGCAACGCACTTTGGTATTGGGGTTGATGGGGATGATGATCGGTGTTGCATTTTTCTTCGCAATGATTTTAGGTCCTATTTTGAATCATACCATTGGCTTATTTAATATATTTAATCTCATTGGTGGTTTAGTTTTGTTAGCTATCCTATGGGTAATATGGGTACTGCCGTCAGCAACCCCTGTTGCACAGCGTTGGTCATGGCAGCCTTTTATGGCCAAATCATTTTTTATAGCTGCATCTGCAGGAGGAGTGATTCATGGTGTATTCACTGTGATCTTTTCAATATTGCCACTTTTCTTGCTCAAGTTTTATTCAGAGTCGGTCATGGTTTATAGGGTGTATGCGCCGAGTATGTTGTTTGCATTGGTGATCGCTTTAATAGTGATGCGCCGTGTAGGTAAAGAGTCTCCCATAAAATGGATTACCATTAGCATGATTGCAATGACTTTAGGTGCGATTGTTTTGCCTTTTTTGACTACATTAGGTCTTTTGGTGTTTATTACTGGGTTTTCAGTGTTAGAAGCAACGTTGCCAGTGTTTTTAATTGAGTCTTCTCAAGTGACTACTCAAAAAGGTAGCTTGATGGGTGGCTATTTTAGTTGTGTGCAACTAGGCGTATTTTTAACGAGTTTGTCTGCTGGGTATATACGCGTTTCTTTTGGGATTTATGGCGTCATTGTAATGGCGGTTTGTATTTTATCGGTTTGGTTATGTTTTTGGGGATTGTATTTGCATGCAAAAAAATGTCATCATAAGCAAATAAATAATTAGAGGTTAAGTTATGTCCAAAGGTATCAATAAAGTCATATTAGTCGGAAATTTAGGTCAAGACCCTGAAGTACGTTACACAGGTTCAGGTGCGGCGGTTGCTAACATTTCAATTGCAACATCAGAGCGCTGGAAGGATAAACAATCTGGTGATATGAAAGATGTAACAGAGTGGCATCGTGTGGTTTTATTTTCTCGTTTAGCTGAAATTGCTGGAGAATACCTTAAAAGAGGCTCAAAAGTTTATTTAGAAGGTAAACTTAGAACAAGAAAATGGCAAGATGCACAAGGTGCAGATCGTACTACAACTGAAATTCTAGCAGACAATCTTCAAATGCTAGACCGTCGAGGTGATGATTTAAGTGGTTTTGATCAAACGCCACCAGCTGCCAGCGATTCAGCCCCTGCTAAACAAGCGGCACCTTCGCCAGAGCAAGACGCGTTAGCAGACGATGATATCCCATTCTGATCAGATCTAAGCATTTGCGCTAAATCATTGACCTGAAACGAGTTATTCCTGTATAATCATTAAATGACGCTTGACGAAGTTAAATTTAATGAAGACATTGTATTTGCTGGTTTTATTGGAACCCCTCAGGTCTATGTTGAAAAACTTTCTGCACAAGGTTTAATCCCTGGTGCAGTATGTCGTCTTCTAAAAAGAATACCTACGTGTGGCGTTGTTCAGCTTCAGGTGCGTGATAGTGTGTTGGGACTAAGGTGGAAAGAAGCTAAGCAATTATTGTTTGAGTATAGAGAAAATGATCCCAAAAAAGATAGCACTGATCGGTAACCCAAATAGCGGAAAAACAACGCTTTTTAATCGATTAACCCGAATGAATTACCGAGAAGGTAATTATTCTGGCGTAACTGTCGAATCATGCTTTGGGTCTTGGTCCATTGATCATAATACAGCCATTGATGTAGTTGATTTACCTGGTTGCTATAGTCTTCAGCCTTTTGGTCAAGATGGCCAAGACATGCAAGAAACAATTCGAACCATTCACGAAGGAAATTTTGATTGTATTGACAATGTTGTGGATGCTTTGAATTTGCAAAGACATCTCTATTTGACACATCAGCTTCGTGAATTAGATGTCCCTATGATATTGCTAATCAATCGCATTGATTTGGCCCAGTTGCATAACATTGATATCGATGTGGATGTTTTATCTAATCAATTAAACTGTCCGGTCCTGCCAACAGTTGCAATAGATCCTAAGGTTTCAAAAACTTTGTTAGATGCTTTAGTAAACTATAAGCATAGTCCATTTTCTGGTTATAAATTAAATGATAAGTGGCAATTATTACAAAGTAAATTCATGCAAGAAGAGTCTTTGGTATCACAATATGGTTTTCTGTTGAAATTAGAAGCAGGGCATCCATTAAAATCATATTATCAATCTGATTCGTTGCCAATGTCGGTTGGCATTGCCGAATTACGTTATCAACACATTGAATCTTTAACGGCTCAAGCAGTTGTTAAACGTAAATCTAATACGAAGTCAATTCATAGACGAATTGATCAAATTGTTTTACATGATTGGCTTGGACTGCCAATCTTTTTTTTAGTGATGTATGGTTTATTTGCTTTAACCATATCATTTGCTGGGAACCTCCAGGTGGGGGTTGATGCCATTACCCATGCATTGCTAGTAGATGGCGTCAGATACACGGCTGATTGGTTGTTACTACCGTCTTGGTGGGGCAGTTTTTTAGGATTAGGTATTGGGCAGGGGATTGCTACAACGCTAACATTTACACCAGTGTTGTTTTGTATGTTTATGGGATTGGGCTTTTTAGAGCACAGCGGTTATATGTCAAGAGCCGCGTTATTGATGGATCAGTTGATGCGTAAAATTGGTTTGCCTGGTCGTTCTTTGGTTTCCTTTATCATTGGTTTTGGATGTAATGTCCCTGCGATCATGGCGGCAAGACATTTAGATCAGCCGAGAGAGCGCTTGATGACCATTCTCATGACGCCCTTTATGTCTTGTGGTGCTAGATTAACCATTTATGCAGTAATGGTTACAGCTTTTTTCCCAAGGGGTGGGCATAACATTATTTTCATATTATATCTCATTGGTATTGCAGCAGCTATTTTGACAGGCTATTTGTTGCAGCCTAGTTTAGCTCTTGAGCAACCATTGCCTTTGGTCATGGAAATGCCTGATTATCAAAAGCCTAAAATCAGATTGTTGATGCACTACGCTCGTCGCCAAACCATTCACTTTGTTAGGAGGGCTGCTAAATACATCATTCCTTTGTCAGCGTTATTAACTTTGCTCATGCACTTTAACGCCCATGGGCAGTACCTTGCTGGCAATCAAATGGAACAAAGTATTTTAGCTAGTACGGCTAAAGTGCTGACAGTTTTTTTCTATCCCATAGGCATTCACGATAACAACTGGCCTGCAACGGTTGGTCTGCTCTCTGGATTGTTAGCAAAAGAAGTAGTGGTCGGTTCTATGAATGCACTTTATGGTCAGGTTGTGGTTGGTGCTGAGCCTGTTTGGCCACAAATACTTCATGGCATTCATGACATGCTTCATGGCTTTTTACATTTTGATCTCGTGCCTTCTTTAGATATTGTTTCTAATCAATTTCATGCCAGTGCCTATGGTGAAATGTTGAATGCATTTGATTCAAGTGCGAGTGTCTTTGCATTTTTGGTATTTGCATTATTATATTTCCCATGCATGTCTACCATCGTTGTAATACGTAAAGAGCTTGGCCGTGGTTGGGCATCCATTTCATTGGTATGGTCAACAATGTTGGCGTATTTCTTAGCTATTATATGTTATCAGGTTGGTACAATAGCCGAGCACCCTATGAGCTCTATGATGTGGTTGGTTTTGATGTTATTGGTATTGGCGGTGTTGATGAAAGAATTTAAAAAGTGGGTTAAAAAAACCTGGGAAAAACAACAATATGACGTTAATACAGCTTAAACATTACATTCAAACCAGGCAAGCCGTAACATTAAATGAACTGTCAAGTGTATTTGCTTGTGATCCAAAGACCATAGAACTTATGATGCAGCATTGGACTCATACAGGCATGGTTGATGTTAAGCTTTCATGCGATGATTGTCTTGGTTGTATGACTGCATGTCAAACCTATGTCTGGCAATCCAACGAATCACTTGACCATCAATAGTTTATAAACCTCAATTCGTTTTTGAAGAAATGTAAGGTTTTATCAAGGTAGAACGTTGTATGTTTCATATCTGTAAGACGACAAAAAGATTGCATTAAGGCAGATAAGTTGTTAAGCTCAAACTAAAAAAAGGAGCACAATATGTTTGAATTTATCTCAGATGCCAAAAATAGACTCTCAGATGTCCAAACAAATAGAAATTTTATTACAAGCCTTGATTATGTATTCAAGGGCTTAGTCGTTACAGGAATTGGTATTTGGATAGCAAGTGTGCTAAACATCATGTTCATACCACCTGTATTAAATTTAATTATTTCAATAGTCCTTTTATTTGCAATACAAATATATGCTTCACAGAATAATGTAAAGGCAACGCCATTGTACTATTTATTCACGTTTTGGACAGGGTTGTCGCTTTATGGCCTGTTATATAGTTTTAGTCTCATCTTGACACCCCAAGTCGTTATATCCACAGTAATGATGACTTTGATGATGTGCGCAGCAATGATCACATTGAGTTTGATCATTTTTTCATATCGCAGCAATGCAAAGCTTGCCCAAGAATATATGTCATCTATCTATCATTACGGATTTTTTGTTATCGTTGGATTAATTATCTTCGGTTGTTTAGCAAACTCTGCAAACATTGCCACGTTCATGTTTGTTGATGGTTTGGTTACGACAGGCTTGTTTTCAGTTTATTTAATGTTAGATACATTTAAAGCAGCCTACATGGTAGAGGATGCGCCGCATCCAATTTTAACAGCCATCACTATTTACCTAGATATTCTTAATATAGTCATAGGTGTTCTTGAAATCATGGCAGCATCAGAGCCTGAAAATAATATTGATGCATCCAGTGGATTTCAGAAAGTGTTCCAAGCGCTTGTTGGTGTATTAATGCCAATCACATTAGGGGCTTACTTAGTCTACGATGCATTTTTTGGGAAAAGAGACAATGATGATTTTGAGGCTATCAATTATGGTGGTTCATATGTGACAGTTTCTGATGAAATGCCAGTGGCAAAAGCCGTTTTTCCTAGAGAAAGAAGTGCTTCGACGCCAGTAGCCGAAGGTTATCCAACTTTAATGGAGTATTAAGAATAATATGCAAACACAACCAAATACCTGGCAAGATTTTTTCAGATACCGTCTTTTTGGGATGCTTATGTGTGCTGGTCTATGGACATCGATTCTTTTGATTAGAGTTTTTTTAAGTTCATTTTTGCCACCCATCTTAATGTATCCCATCATGTTTTTGATTGGATTCATATTGTTTACAAAATTTTTTACATTTATTTGTAATCAAAATGATTATGGCATGAGTGCAACGTTTGTCGTCTCATTGATGTCATTCATTATATTGTTAACAGGCTCACTGCCACTTTTAATGATGTCAGCAGCATTTGCGCTATTGAGTTGGCCGCAAGATATTGTTCGATTTGCTGCGGGTTACAAAGAAAGAAGTCAGTCAATAGCCATTGGTTTATTTGGATTTGTGTTAATAGCCATAATCGTAGCAGCATCATTTTATTTAACCACTGGTGCAGTTTTGCCTGTGATGATTGCCTTGATTTCCATTAATTTATGTGCAGTGTCCTACTATTTCTTAAACCACCCAACAAGCTTCAAACATTATAAGGAAATATCACCCTTTGTTGTCATTTCTTTAGACTTTTTTGCTTTATCCATTTTAATGCATACACTCTATGTGCCATTGTGTATTTTGGCGCCATCATTATTTTCATTGGCACTGAGTACAGGTGTGGTTTATACGTTCCATTCTATGTGTTTGATGTTCTTGACGTTGTTTGTTAGTAGGCCGATGCCGAAGTCTGGTTCAGAAGCAGATGCGGCATCTGAAGAATTTGGTTTGTCAAATAATGAAATCATCCCGGTGGCAACGTGTTTAGACCAAGGAAACATCCCTGCAGCAATTACTGCTACAGCATTTGCTAGTCATGTCTATGACCAATTAAAACCAACGCCTTCTCCTTCAGCACCACCAATGTCTAATGACGAGGATAATAGTCAGTTGGACCATGAAGGGCATACAGGTCAGCAGTCTATCGGCTGGTGGCCTTTTGGTTAAAAAATAAATAGTGCCTACTATCTTGATGTGTTAATATAAACACTAATATAGGAGGCGCTGAATGTTTGTTTCAGAACTAAAAAATACATTAGATCAATATCATTTGTTAAAACACCCATTCTATAATCAATGGAATGAAGGTGCATTAAATCGTGACATCATTAAAGATTATGCTGCACAATATTATTTTCATGTCGATGCTTTTCCAAGGTATATCAGTGCTACACACTCATTGTGTGAAAATATTGAAAATAGAAAGTTACTACTTGAAAACCTAGTTGAAGAAGAAAGTACTGATCATGACCATCCAAAATTATGGTGGCAATTTGCTGAATCTTTAGGTGCTAAACACCCAAGTGACGCAACACCAGAACCATTTACTCAAGCATTGATTGATAACTTCTTTTATTGGTCACGTCGCAGCTATGCAGAAGGCCTAGGTGCTTTGTATACCTATGAGCGTCAGGTGCCAGAAGTTGCAGAAGTTAAAATTGAAGGTCTAAAAAAACATTATGGTGTAACTGATGAAAAGGGCTTAAAGTTCTTTGAAGTGCATCGCACAGCTGATAAAGAACATCGTTTACAATGTGAAGCACTCTTAGAAGCTTTATCACCTGAAGACCAAGCCAAAGCAAAAAGTGCAGCTGAAGCAACTGCTAAACATTTATGGAATTTCTTGTCAGGCATTGGCACTAAGCATGGTATTTGTGAAGAACCGGTCCTACATTAATTAATGCACTGGAATCTTTTTAAATCACAACAGCATAAAAAAAATTATCAAGTTAATCAGGGCCGATGGTATCTTAAATACCCTAAAAATCGCCCTGATTTTATTTTTTCACCTGATAGACAGTTAGAAGATCTGTGGTCACAAGTATGCACACTTAGCTTGGCAAAAGCTGTAGGCATCAAGGTGCCAGAGGTTTTTATGGTGATCCCCATGCACTGGGAGCGAAAGGTCAAAGATACTAAAAACCATATTCGTATCAGTGCGTCACTCCTTTCAAAAGCATTGGTAGGTTTTGAGGAGCTTTCTACTTTCTATGCATCACTCATTTCAACGCTTCAGCCTGATGACTTGTTTGAAAAGCCAGAGTTATTTTTATCATTACTATCTGACGAACAAAAAAAAGCATTGGGAAAATTATATGCAACGGCATTGTGGTTAGGCCACTGGGATTTAGCGAATAATATTGATTTTGCAAATGCTGGTTTTCAACGATGTGAAAAGACAGGTGAAATCAACCCTGTGATTGTCGATGGTGGTAATGCTTTAGATGAAGGTTTTCATGGTTACCGTAAAGTAGAAACCATTAGTCTATTTGCAAGAGTAGATAAAGAAAATGATGTTCAACATGCTCAAGTAGATGCTTTTGAACTTAGACGCTTTGGATACGATCACTTATCACCATTGAGTGATGAAGTGTATCCTTTTTTACCAAGGTTTTTGTTTAATCAAAAAAAACTTTTTTGGCAAGATGCAAAAGTTGTCGATGGATTTGTTGAGCAAAGTAAAGTGATCAGCAACCTTAAGCGCGGTGATATTAAAGAAAGTATTCGTCAATGTTGGTATCGGGTCGTGGATGCAGATGGTTTGAATCGAAAACAATCGGCAAGTGTTTTAAGGCATGCTTTAAAAAGAACTAAAAGCAGATGGTATCCTGGACAATCGAATGACAATATTCTGGATGCATTGATCAATCGAGCGAATAGTTTGCGTTGTATAACAAAAAAAATTGAAAGTGCAAAAACAAAAGGATGTTTTGACATTGATTCGATCCTGTTTGAAGATTTTTCAAATGATCCAGCCATGAAATGCTAATGGTGTGTTTTATATTTTAAAAAATATTCAAAAAAACGACTTTTAATCTGAAAAACGATAAAAAATAAATAAAAATCCAGGTTTTTCTTGCGATTGATAAATTTGTAGTGCTACCATATAATTGCGTTGGCTGGGCGATCGCTGGCATTTGCTAGAGGAAAGTCCGGGCTCCATAGAGTACGATGCCAGGTAATGCCTGGGCAGTGTAAATTGACGGCTAGTGCCACAGAAACTAAACCGCCTTAGGGTAAGGGTGAAAAGGTGCGGTAAGAGCGCACCGCGTCATTGGTGACAATGATGGCAGGGTAAACCCCATCGGGAGCAAGACCAAATATAGATCTAGAGTTCGCTCACATGTTACTCGCATGAGATTTGGGTAGGTCGCATGAAGCAATGGGCAACCATTGTTCTAGATAGATGATCGTCCTCGACAGAACCCGGCTTACAGGCTAACGCACATTGTTTTTGGGAGTTGGGCTTTTGGAAAATTCATTGGTGTTAACAATTTGTGTTATTTTTGTGGGCGCAGCTGTGTTCTCAACAATTGCACTCGCCATGCGCCAATCACTCCTTGTTGCCTATATTCTTTTAGGTGTTCTTGTAAGCTATTTTGGTATGGATTCGTTGGCTGACAAAACCTTCATTCACTACAGTGGTGATATTGGTATTATATTCTTGCTATTCATGTTGGGATTACACCTCGATCCGATTCGTTTGATCGATCAGATGAAAAAAATCACTTCGACTGGTTTTTGGAGTAGTTTGGCATTTTGGTTGATAGGCTTTTGTATCATGAAAGCCATGGGATTTTCGTGGTTTGCAGCGATTTTTGTTGGGGTTTCATGTTTGTTTTCAAGTACAATCATCGGTTTGAAGTTATTGCCGACAAAAATGATGTCTCCAGGTTCCATTGGTGAGGTCATGATCAGTGTGCTGTTGCTGCAGGACTTTATAGCCATGATTGTTTTATTTTTATTGCATCAGTTTGTTAGTCCCTCAATTTCTTGGTGGCATATTGTGATGCTATCAGCTTTTTTACCTGCTTTAGTCGTTGCCTCATTTAGTTTTGTAGACGGTATTTTAGAGCCCTTGATGTCAAAGCATCAACGGATTAGAGAGTATCTTTTCTTGCTTGCCATTGCTTGGTGTCTAGGTTTGGCCGTGCTTTCTGAAATGTCTGGGATATCCTATGAAATTGGTGCTTTTATTGCCGGGATCAGTTTGGCACATTTAAGCATGGCAAATTATTTATCAGATATTTTACTGCCATTAAGAGATTTCTTCTTAGTTATTTTCTTTTTTGCAGTTGGTATGAACATTGATTTGGATTTAATGGGCTCAATTTTTATGCCCGCATGTCTACTGGCGACTGTTTTATTGGTCGGTAAGCCCTACATTTACAAGACGCTTTTCTTGCGCAAAAATATAAACTATGCCAGCGCATGGGAGCTTGGTTTTAGGCTAGGACAGGGAAGTGAGTTTACCATTCTAATGACTGAAACCGCAAAATCATTTCAGTTCATTACACCGCGCATTTCAAATTTAATCGAAGTCAGCGCATTGATTACATTCCTCGTCTCATCCTTTATGGTTGTTAGGTATTATGAGACACCAATCACTAGAAAAGCCAATATTCTAGATGAGGAAGATGATTGATTTAATCATCATCTAGTTCTAGCCAAGCATCATAAGCCGCATCTTTGTCTGCTTCAAGCGTTTTAAGCGTTAGCTGAATGGTTTTTACTTTTTCAAAATCATTAAAAACGTCGGGCTGGGTGAGTAAGTTTGATTGATCTTCGATCTGTTTTTCAAGACGTTTTATTTTATCCAGTACGCGACGAATGGCGCGATGATCTTTGTTTTTAGGTGCTTTAGTTGGTTTTTTAGCGTTGGCTTCTTGCATGAGTGCAATGGGTTTTGCACCCTGAGTCAGTGCATCATCATAGCCCCCAGCATATTCAGTGATTTGGTTTGTATCATCAAAATAAAGTACTTGGGTTGCGATTTGATTGATGAAAGCTCTATCATGACTCACCAATAAGATGGCAGATTTGGTTTCAACAAGAAATTGTTCTAAAGCGTCTAGTGTATCAAGGTCTAAATCATTGGTTGGTTCGTCTAGAATGTAGACGTTGGCTGGTTTTAAAAATAATTTAGCAAGCAGTGCCCGTTGCTTTTCTCCACCTGAGAAATGTTTGACGGGGGTTTGGATGCGCTCGCTTGAAAAAAGAAAATCCTGAAGGTAGCTAATGGCGTGTTTTTTTTGTCCGTTGAGTTCAACATGAGTTTGTCCACCTGAAATATTTTCTAACAATGATTTGCTTAGATCAAGTTGATCTTTTTTTTGATCAAAATAAGCCACATTTAAAGTTGGTCCATGAATAACTTCGCCTTGTGTGGGTTTAAGTTCGCCAAGCATGAGCTTAATTAATGTGCTTTTACCACAGCCGTTGCGGCCAATGATGCCAATGTGGTCGCCTCGATTGAGGGTGAATGTTAAATGACTTACTAAAGGAGTGTTGTATCCAAAGGAAACATCCTTGAGTTGGATGAGTTTTTGGGAGGCTGGCCCTTGACCTTGGTCAGAAATTTTAATTTGTCTATCACGGTTGATTCTGGCTGCACGTTGCTCTTTAAGGGCATGTAATGCGCGGAGTCTGCCTTGATTCCGTTTGCGTCTTGCCGTTACACCTCGTGCTAACCAGTGCATTTCTTGTGCAATTTTTTTATCTAGTTTCTGAGTATTTTGGGATTCTTCTGCTAAAAATTGATCACGCCTTTTGATATGGTCAGAGTAATTACCTGGCCAGCCCATGATTTGGCCGTGATCAATTTCGACAATGTGTTCAGCAACATCATCGATGAGTTGTCTATCATGACTGACTAGAATAATACTACCTTTAAAGTTTTGACACCATTGTGTGAGCCAGTCAATTGCAGCAATGTCTAAGTGGTTTGTGGGTTCATCTAAAATTAAAACATCAGGTTCTCTGATAATGCTTTGTGCAAAGGCAACACGTCTTTTTAGACCTTCAGATAATTGTGATACAGGCGTATCTGTATCTAATAGACAAGTTCGACAAGTAGCTTTGGCTTGTTGGAGGTGGCGCTGGGTATCAATTTTATCTGTGGCTGCCTGTAAAGCCTCATTGTTGGGCTCTAATAGCCAGTCTGCAATGGTTGAGCCATCGGCGCCAAGGCCTCGCAAAACAGCCATTAAAATGGTGTCGTTTGGCTCAAGGTCAGGTTGTTGGGGTAGATAGCTAACCAAGCAGTGATTAGGCCAAATGACTTCTCCATGATCTGGCATCAATAGCCCACACATCAGTTTCAAAAGTGTGGTCTTGCCAGCGCCATTGGCGCCTATTAAAGCAGTTTTTAATGGGAGGGCCCAAGATAGGTTGGCATCTTTTAAAATGACCTGTCCACTATGTTGGTACGATAATTGTTTGATGATTACGGCGTCTTGTTGCATAATAAGCACATTACAACGGAATTTAATAATTCGCAACCGGCTGTTGGTTTAGCCCTAACAATTTTTATAGATTTTCGTTTCACATGGGTTGAACGAGTTTGCATTTATTTAGGTTAATCATTAATCTATCTGAGTAGTGAGGATAATATGGTAAAAAAGGTATTTATAAGTGATCACAATGTAGCAGAAACCAAAGAATGGGTAGACGCATTACGTGACGTTATTGAAGCTGAAAACATTGATAGAGCAATGTTTTTAGTCAGTGCTTTAATTGAAAGAATTCGATTGGTCACAACATTACAACCTGTTGGCACTGTATCGCCAATGGTTAATACCATGCCAGAAGATCCTGAATTTCCTGCCCATGAAGAAGCGCATATGAAAGCTTTCGGCAATATGGTTCGTTGGAATGCAGCAGCCATGGTTGCAAAAGGTGCCAAAAAAGCCAGTGAGCTTGGTGGCCACATCGCAACATATGCGTCTATTGCTGATATTTATTCAGTTGCGTTAGCTTATTTTTGTCGTGGCAGAAGTGGTGATCGTTTAGAAGATTTGGTTTACTACCAAGGTCATTCAACACCCGGAATTTATTCAAGAAGTTTTCTAGAGGGCCGTTTAACAGCTGAACAACTAGAGTATTTTAGACAAGAAACTCGAGGTAAGGGCGTTGCTTCTTATCCGCATCCGTGGACCATGCCTGATTATTGGCAGTTTGCTACAGTATCCATGGGATTGACTGCTGTTCAGTCCATATATCAAGCCAGATTACAAAAATACTTGATGGCAAGAAAATTACTTCCCGAAAGTGATCGTCGTGTTTGGGCATTTATGGGCGATGGTGAAATGGATGAGATTGAATCCTTAGGTGGGATTAGGATTGCTGCAAGAGAAAACCTTGATAACCTTATTTATGTCATCAACTGTAATCTTCAAAGACTGGATGGTCCTGTATGTGCCAACCATAATGTCATTGATGAGTTAGAAGGCATGTTTATTGGTGCTGGGTGGCGTGTCATCAAAGGTGTTTGGAATCGAGCAATGGATCGTTTATTAGCTATAGACTATGAAGGTGTTTTAAAAGCTAAACTATCCAATTTTAACGATGGCGAACTACAACGTTTTGGTGGTCTAAGTCCGCAACAGATTAGAGAAGAAGTTTTTGAATCTGATCCAAAGCTTAAAGCAATGGTCGAAGGCTGGTCAGATGACGACTTTGCTGAATTAGGTCGTGCCGGTCATGATTATGAAAAAATCTTTTCGGCTTTCAATGCGGCACAAAAAACAAAAGGACAACCTACCGTCGTATTATTAATGACGACTAAAGGTTATGGTGTGCCTGGGGTTGCAGCAACAAATACAGCACATAACACAAAAAAAATGGCAGAGGAAACACTCATTACATATGCCAAGCAATTGGGTATTCCGTTGTCAGAGGAAAATGCAGCGCAAGCTGATTTCTATCGCCCAGGTGAAGACGATGCAGCGCTTAAGTTCATTCGTCAAAGAAGACAGGCTTTAGGTGGATATATTCCTAAGCGACATCAAGAGGCTGATGTCCTAAAGGCGCCTGCGTTAAGCACGTTTGCCTCTGTTTGTGAAGGCAGTAAAGATCGAGAAGTATCTTCTACAATGATGCTTGTTAGAATTTTAAGCTTATTGTTGAGAGAAGCACATTTAAAAGACCGTTTGGTACCAATTGTCCCAGATGAGTCTAGAACATTCGGTATGGAAGGGCTTTTTAGGCAAATTGGTATTTATTCGCCAATGGGTCAGCAATATACTCCTGTCGATGCTGGTTCCATTATGTACTACAAAGAGTCTAAAGATGGCCAGTACATTCAGGAAGGTGTGAATGAAGGTGGCGCGGTCAGTTCTTGGATCGCTGCAGCCACTTCTTACAGTAGTAATGGTTTGAGTTTGATTCCGTTTTACATCTATTATTCAATGTTTGGTTTTCAGCGTGTTGGGGATTATCTATGGGCTGCAGGCGATATGCGTGCACGAGGCTTTTTGATTGGTGCAACAGCAGGAAGAACAACCCTTGCTGGTGAAGGCCTACAGCACAACGATGGTAACAGTTTGCATATCTCAAGCTTGATTCCAAACTGTGTCAGTTACGACCCAACTTATGGCTATGAATTAGCTGTGATCATTCAAAACGGGATATACCGTATGTATGAAAAACAAGAAGACGTGTTTTTCTATGTTTCAGTCATGAACGAAAACTACATTCATCCAGCCATGCCTGAAGGTGTTGAAGAGGACATTATCAAAGGGATGTATCTTTTGGGTGGTGAAGATAAAGCTCAAGTTCACTTAATGGGTTCAGGAACCATCTTAAGAGAAGTGGAAAAAGCCAAAACGTTATTAGAAAGTGAATTTAACATCAAAGCCAATGTTTGGAGTGTAACCAGTTTTACAGAGCTTGCACGTGAAGCAGCTGATGTTGAAAGACATAACCGCGTCTGTGTTGAAGCAGAAGAAAAGCATAGCCACATTGAGACATGCCTAAACGATGGTTTACCTGTTATAGTTGCTACTGATTATGTTAAAACTTATCCACAACAAGTACAGCCTTACATTAATAATCCGATGACCGTTTTAGGTACTGATGGCTTTGGGCGAAGTGATACCCGTTCTGAATTAAGACAGTTCCATGAAGTGAATGCTAACCATATTGCATATGCTGCTTTATATCATGCCTATAAAGCAGGCACTCTTACAAAAGATTTTCTAATTGATGCTAAGCAAAAATTAGATATTCCTGACGAAGATCCACAGTCTACAGTTGCTGATTTATATCAGGGTATTAAGGAGGATGTCTAATGACTAAATTACTTATACCTGATCTTGGTGGTGCCAGCGACGTAACAATTATCGAGGTTTTAGTCAAACCTGGTGATCACATTGAAGTTGATCAACCTATCTTAACATTAGAAGGTGAAAAGGCGACGATGGAAGTACCTGCAACGGAAGCAGGTGAAGTAGCACAGGTATTGGTTAATGTCGGCGATACAGTCAATGTGGGCGATGCCGTTTTAGAATTAACTGCTAATGCTACTGCAACCCCAAATGCTACTGAAACTACTTCAGAAGAAACGTCAACTGAAACTATGGCTACACAAACGCCAGAGAAGAACGAGCCACAATTACAAACGTTAATGATTCCTGATTTAGGGGGCGCAGACAGCGCACAAGTCATAGAGTGTTTAGTGCAGGTGGGCGATACCATTACAGTTGATCAGCCTGTGTTAACCTTGGAGGGTGAGAAGGCAACTATGGAAGTGCCTGCTGTTGAAGCAGGGGAAATCAAAGCCATTCATGTGAATGTTGGCGACCAAATTAAGCAAGGTCAACCGATGATTGATGTGCTGACTGAGGGCAGTACAGCTGTGTCAGTGGCAACACCTGAGTCTACACAGAAGCCTGTGGCTAGTGAGCCTCAAAAACCTGTTGTGCAGCAGCCAACGCCAACCGTAGCTAAGCCAGCTACCCATGAGCCGTTGCCATCATTTGATAAAGTGTATGCTGGTCCCAGTGTCAGACGTTATGCTCGTGAATTTGGGATTGATTTGAATCAAATTAAAGGTACTGGTCAAAAAGGACGTATCCAAAAAGAAGATTTAATTCAATTTGTCAAAGCAAGACTGAGTCAGGCTGGATCAACTGGCGGTGCTGCTTTACCAACCATGCCATCGATTGACTTTAGTCAATTTGGATCGGTCGAAACTAAACCTTTATCAAAGATTAAACAAATCACTGGTAAAAACATGGTGCGTAATTGGTTAAACATTCCACATGTTACCCAGTTTGGCCAAGCAGACATCACTTTATTAGATCAAAACTTTAAAGAATTTAAGGCAATGCTTAAAGCACAAGGCAAGCGTATTACACAGCTACCATTCTTGATGAAGGCATTGGTGTTGGCTTTAAAAGAATTTCCTGAGTTTAATTCATCTTTAAGCAGTGATGGTAAATCTATCGTCATGAAAGATTATTATCACATTGGTATTGCCGTTGACACCCCACAGGGTTTGGTTGTTCCTGTGATTAGAGACGTTGATCAAAAAGATATTATGACTTTGATGGACGAGCTTTTATCCTTGAGTGAGCAAGCACGTGAAAAAGGTTTGCCTATGAAAGCCATGCAGGGGGGATGTATGACCATCTCAAACCTAGGTGGTATCGGTGGTGGACATTTCACACCAATCATCAATGCACCAGAGGTTGCTATTTTAGGTGTATCCCGTCAGGAAATTGTGCCAGAATATAAAGATGGGCAATGGCACCCAAAAACTCAGCTTCCTTTATCTTTGTCGTATGATCACCGTGTGATTGACGGTGCGCAAGCGGCGCGTTTTTTAGTAAGACTCATGCATTATATTTCGCATGTAGTCGTTGAACTCATTGTTGGAGAGTAATGACATGGCAAATGAAAATTCAGTTAAGCAATTAAAAACACAGTATGTTGTTTTAGGTAGTGGCCCTGGTGGCTATACGGCTGCTAACAGGTTGGCAGACTTAGGGAATGAAGTCACACTAGTCGAGCGTTTTGACGCATTGGGTGGTGTGTGTTTGAACGTTGGTTGTATCCCATCAAAGGCAATGCTTCATATGGCTGAGGTCTTATTTGAGACAGCTGAATTAGCTGATAAAGGCATTGAGTTTAATAAACCAAAAGTTGATATTGTTAAATTGCGTGCATGGAAAGATGGCATTATTAAAAACCTCAATCAAGGGGTTAAAATGCTTGTTTCTAAACGTAAAGTAAAAGTGGTTCATGGCTACGGTACATTGACAGGAACGCATACATTATCCGTTACCGATGCCAATGATGCTGTGACAGAAATCACATTTGAAAAAGCGATCTTAGCTGCGGGCTCAGAACCTGTTAAGCTACCATTCTTGCCAGAGGATCCAAGAGTATTTAGTTCAACAGGTGCTTTAAGGTTTGCAGATCCATCTGGACCATTGTTGGTTATTGGTGGTGGCATCATAGGTTGTGAGATGGCGACTGTGTATCGTGCCTTGGGTGCGCCAGTTACTATTGTTGAGATGCTGCCAGAAATCATGCCTGGGACAGATCCTGATCTGGTCAAGCCAATGCAGCAATTACTCGAAAAACGTGGCGTAGAAATTCATGTTAATACAAGTGTTACAAAGGCTGAAGTAACTAAGAAAGGTTTGAGTGTTACGCTTGAAGGTGAAACAACTGAAAAGAAAATCTTTTCTCAAATCCTTGTCAGTGTTGGTAGAAGACCAAATGGTTTATTGATTGGTTCTGATAAGGCAGGCCTTGCATGTGATGAGCGAGGATTTGTCAAAGTTGATGATCAGTTTAAAACCAATGTAAGCCATATTTTTGCCATTGGGGATTTAATTGATTCACCGATGCTTGCACACGTTGCAGCAGCAGAAGGCCACTTAGCAGCTGAAGTTGCTGCAGGGCATGATCATTTGGTGAAAGATTTTAGATGCTACCCGAATGTTGCCTACACCGATCCTGAAGTTGCATGGGTTGGTGAGACAGAAGTATCTTTAAAGCAATCAGGTACAAAATACAAAAAAGGCGCGTTCCCTTGGATGGCGAATGGCCGTGCCATTGCCATGGGACGTAGTGAAGGTTTAACCAAACTATTAATTGATCCTGAAACAGGAAAGATTCTTGGTGGTGGTGTTGTCGGTAAACATGCAGGAGATCTCATTGGTGAAATTGCTCTTGCTATTGAAATGGGCGCGAATGCAGAAGACATTGCTTTAACCATTCATCCACACCCAACATTAATCGAAACAGTTGCGTTGGCAGCACAAGTTGCTGAAGGGACAGTGACCGATCTGTGAGGCTGTTGCTTTTAGCATTGTTTGTATTATCAGGCTGTGTGTCTCAGGGGCACACAGTACCTATGTATGAAATAAACCTTGTTTCACCTGAAAAAAGTCTTCAAGCATTTAAGGCTTCGTGTGATAAACCTAACGCAACGCATGTGCTTGATTCTGATCAGTGGGTACAGATTTGCCAATCAATTACATCACTTGATCTAATGTCTAGTGATGCCGCCCAGGATTTTTGGGCGAGACATTTTAACCTATCACCTCAGACTCAATTAGCAAAAGTATCGGGCTATTACACTCATGAACTTGAGGGCAGTTTACAACCAACTTCAAAGCTTAAAACACCTATCTATGCTGTGCCAGAAACTTGTGCAGAATGTTTTGATCGTCAAGGTATTGAGGCGGGTCGGCTGAAAGGTCAGGCGGAAGAGATTCTTTATATTAAAGATAATGTTGAGCGGTACTTTACACAGCTTCAAGGAACAGCCGTTGTGCATTTGAATAATGGTAAAACAAAACGCTTAGTTGTTGCTGGAAAAAATAATTTCCCTTATCATTTTATTCGTATTCCTGGTTCGCTGCAGCATCAACGTCAATGGTTATATCAGCATCCCGAGCAAATCAATGAAGTCTTGGCTAGAAATCCAAGTTTTATTTATTACGAGCTTTCAGATGATCCATTGGTTAGAGGTAATCGAGGTGTGCCATTAACAGCAGGACATAGTGTGGCTGTTGATAAAACCCTCATTCCTTCGGGGACTCCCATTTTATTAGGTGACAGAATTGTTATCGCTCAAGATGTGGGTAGGGCCATTCATGGCCATGGCCGTTTTGATTTATATTGGGGCATTGGTCAAGCAGCTGAAAAAATAGCTGGGGGTTATTTAACACAATCAACTTGGTCTGTTTTAGTGCCTAAAGCTTGATTAAGATGTGTCAGAATCATTTGACATGTTCTAACCAATGGTTCTGCAGCACCCCATAGCAGTTGATCTCCAATAGTAAATAAATGAATGACATTAGGTCGATATGAATCTTGTCGAATACGACCAACGGCAATGTCTAAAGTATTTGAAATTGGTTTGGGTGATAATAGTTCTGGGGCATCATCATCGATGAGTTTGATCCATGTGTTGCCATGTGATAGCCAGTGTTTGATGTCATCGAGTGGGTGATTTTTGTTAAGCGTAAGCGTAATTGATTGGCTGTGACACCTCAATGCATTGACCCTCACACAAGTTGCGCTAATAGGTGTTTCCTTCCCATGTATTTTAGTAGCTTCTTTCGCAAATTTAAGTTCTTCTTTAGTTGCACCATGGTCAGATAATACATCGACCCATGGGATGACATTGTTTAGTAAGCTATGATTGTTTTTTTCAAGTTGATTACATGTTTGAATGATATTATCTAGGTTGATATCTGTTGATGCAGCATGTATTTGTGTTAAATAATTTTTAAGCTGTGTACTTCCTGCGCCTGAAATGGCTTGGTAGGTATGTGTGTCTACATGCTGTATGATGTCTTTATCATAGAGTCCTTGTAAAGCAAGGAGTAAAAGCGAAGTACAACAATTTGGCCCAACAAATGTTTTTTGATTATTCATCAGAGCAGATTCAATGGAAACTTGGTTAATGGGGTCAAGCACCAACAAAGTTTTAGAGTCAAGCCTTAGATGAGATGCTGCATCTAGCCAATAGCCATGCCAGCCTTGTTGTCGTAGCACGGGTAACATGTGCTGGGTATATGCACTGCCTTGGCAGCTAATTAATATGTCACATTGCCCAAGCGCTATGATGTCATCTGAGCGCTCAAATGAAACAGTTTTGGCATTTAATGAAATAGATGTTGCATCAATGGTTTGTGATGAAAAAAGAAAGATAGCTTGATTGATTAAACCATTGGTAGCGTTGAATCGTTCAAGCAACACTTGTCCAACCATGCCGCGCCAACCGATGATGCCAACTTTAAATGATGAATTCTTATACATAGATTTATTTTACGTCATCTTGTTGATAAATAAAACTCAATTAGGAAGTTTTAATCATTGATAAATTCAATACTGGTTGACTGTTAGGGGTATTTATGTTGAAATTTTAAAGTGTTTTTACGGTTAATAACAATAAGTTTTATTCTACTTTCCTCTGCTTTTGCTGATTGGAATCCTTACTATATTTTAAGTAGTGCAAGGGACCATAATGAAATCAGGTTTAGTCAGTCATTTCCAGAGCAGCCTGACTATGATTGGCGAGGGGATTACTCAATTTTAGGTCCGAGTGTTGACTTTGGGATGGGTGTCATTAAATCCATTGCACCACATTGGGACTTGAGCTTTGAGACCAGTATTGGTTACTCAGTTGCACAATCATCTGTTGGTATATCTGCAATCACTGGTGTGAGTGGCCAGGCCTCCATGGATCGCGATTGGATGTTTTCTGCTCGTGTGATGCCCGTGTATAAAAAGTATGGTGAAATTGGTGCGGTACTAGGCTTGGAGCTTATGAATTATAATATGAGTTCAGACATTGCTTCTTTTGCAA
>JAURNZ010000055.1 GCA_030829925.1 Gammaproteobacteria bacterium
AAGAACATCTGCATTTGCTTTGAATAATGTGACTATGCCGCACGTATTATCTATAGCAAATTTAGGTTTAAGCAATGCTTTGAACCGTGATAGTCATTTAGTAAATGGTCTCAATGTTTGTGAAGGTGCCATTACTCATCCAGCAGTCGCACATGCTCTTAAATTGGATTATGTTGCACCTGATAAGATTTTCAATTTAAAGGTTGAATCCGTATGATTAAAATACAACTTATTTCTTCAAAGAATCTAGATGCTTTAAATTTAAGTGCATTTGATCAAAAACAAATTGAGGCACATGATTTTACAGCAAAGTCTGGTCAGCAACTGAACCTTATTAATGAAACAGGTGAAATACATACTGTTTTATTTGGGTTTTCAGAAGGTGATTCTATTTGGAATGCTGCTGAAGTAACAAAACGATTGCCTCACGGCACCTATCAGTTTGTGACAACATTGACTGGTGATGATTTGTTTTTACTTCATTTAGTATGGCATTTAGGTATTTACAAGTTTGATCGTTATAAAACACAAGTCTCACAACAGCTACATTTAGTGGATGTAGAAGGTGTCGATTCATCAAAGTTACAACTTGTCATTCGCTCCATAAACTGGGTTAGAGATTTGGTGAACACACCTGCCGAAGATATGGGTCCGGCAGAAATGCAACTTTCAATTGAGCAATTAGCTAAAACTTGTGGTGCAACCATTCAGGTCATTACTGGTGAAGATTGTTTGAGCGAAGGTTTCCCATTGACTCATGCGGTAGGACGTGCAAGTGATAGAGCGCCACGTGTGGTTGAACTTCAGTGGGGTAAGGTTGGTGATAAAAAAGTAACACTGGTAGGCAAGGGTGTTTGTTTTGATACTGGCGGGCTTGATATTAAAACGGCAGCTGGCATGCGTCAAATGAAAAAAGATATGTCAGGCGCTGCACATGCATTAGCACTTGGTAATTTAATTATGGGACTAGAGCTTCCTATCGATTTAAGAGTCATTGTACCAATCGTTGACAATAATGTTGGTTCTAGAAGCTATAGACCTGGAGATGTTTTTATTTCAAGAAATGGAAAGAGCATTGAAATTGGAAATACGGATGCAGAAGGGCGGCTTATTTTAGCTGATGCTCTGACAGCAGCCTGTGAAAGAAGCCCTGATCTATTGATTGATTTTGCAACCTTAACGGGCAATAGAGCATTAGGTTCGGTCGTATCTTGTTTTAGTAAAGATGTTTCTTTGACGCAGTCTTTGCAAAAACATGGTGAGTCAGTATCTGATCCTGTGTGGTCAATGCCACTTGTAGATGAATATGTGGACTTATTTAAGTCTGATATTGCAGATTTAGTAAATATTGCAAACACGCCTGTAGACACAGGTACAGTTGCAGCAGCAGCTTTTTTAAGTGAATTTGTTTCAAAAGATACAACTTGGGTTCACTGTGATTTGCTTGGTTATAATGTTAAACCATTTCCTGGCAAGCCAAAAGGTGCTGAAGCCATGAGTTTAAGAGCCTGGTTAAGCTTTATTGAGGCATGGTTAAAAGAAAACTAATACAATCTATTGGCACCAAGCTTATGTTAATAAGCTTGGTGCTTTCTATATGTGGTGCTGATTCAGCAGCACCAAAAGCAAAAAGCTTAAGAAAAAACTTTTATGGTTGGAAAAGTATTTCTGGTACTTGCCGTAATCAGCGCCATGAACTATTAATGCAACGTAGTTTAAAATCTGTCACATTTAAGACAGAAGATAAATGTCGTGTTTTGTCAGGCTATTGGATAGACGATTATACCTTCGTTGCTTATCAACTTGCTGAAGATGTGACAATGGATCATGTTGTTAGCTTGAAATATGCGTATGATCATGGTGCCAAACAATGGCCAAAAAATAAGCGCTCTAACTTTTATAATGATGAAGAAAATTTAGTGTTAACTGGACGTAAAACCAATGCAGCAAAAAATTATTACGCTCCTGATGAGTGGCTGCCTCAATCTCACAAGGCTCAGTGCGAGTACATTCAAAAGTGGGATTATATTGCAAAAAAATATGCACTAACAGTTGAGAAAAAAATTGCACAAGTCATACAAAATATTAGCTTAAAGTGCACGCCCGGAGAGACTCGAACTCCCGACCACCAGGTTCGAAGCCAGGCACTCTATCCAACTGAGCTACGGGCGCAATAAGGTTATCATAAGGGATCAATCAGAATAAATAAATCTTTTTTTTATTCGGCGGGCTTTTCTGATAGTAAAGTAAACTTATCTTTTTTATCAGCCCAGTCATCAGCATCTTCAGGGGCATCTTTTTGATGGTCAATGACAGGCCACTGTTGAGCAAGTTTTGCATTCAACTCTACGAACTGCTTTTGATCTTCTGGTACATCATCTTCGGCATAAATAGCGTCGACAGGGCAGTGGTCTACACATAGATTGCAATCGATACATTCTTCAGGATCAATGACTAGAAAGTTTTCACCCTCACGAAAGCAATCGACAGGGCAGACTTCAACACAGTCCATATATTTACAGCGTATGCATGATTCTGTCACAACGTATGTCATAATTTACCTACCAAAAGGCATATTATAAATAAATAGAAGCTTCTTGCAAACAATTCAAGCAATATAAATTTAACATTTCTAGTATTTCTGTGATAATATATAGCATTATGTTTGATAAAAAAGAAATAGAGCAAGCTTTGCAAGCCGCTTTTAAAGACGGTAAAGTTGTCGTTGAAGGAGATGATGGCGTTCATTTTCATGCCACTGTAACAAGTGAGTCATTTAGAGGGAAAACACGCATTCAGCAGCATCAAATGGTTTATCGTGTGCTTGGCGAAAAAGTAGGTAATGAAATTCATGCACTTGGCCTTACTACAAAAACTCCGGAGACCCACCATGACAATTAACGATCGAATTACAAAACAATTAGCAGATGATGCAGTCATATTATATATGAAAGGTGAGCCGATGATGCCCATGTGTGGTTTTTCGGCAACAGTGGTAGACATTTTATCTAAATATGATGTTGATTTTCAGTCATATAATATTTTACTTGATGCTGAATTGCGTCAAGGACTTAAAGATTTTAGTCAATGGCCAACATTTCCTCAGTTATATGTGAATGGTGAACTTGTTGGAGGATGCGACATCATAAGTGAGTTGCACCAATCAGGCGAGTTGGCTGAACTACTGGCAAATGCTCAAGATAATTAATCTTGAGGCCAATCGTGGTGGGATGATGAACTTTTTTGAACGTGGTCTCTTTTATTTGAGATGTCTTTACTCTTCTTTATTTCTTTCTTTTGAGAAGAACTTGATGTATTCGATTGATCAAAGGTCTGGAGGAAAGTATCCATGCCACTGATAAATGACTTATTCATCTTTTTAAAAATTTTCTTCATTGGAGACCTTTAATTTGGTTGCTAATGTTGAATCCTATTGTTGCAGTAATGATGGCTTTTTGCAAGTTTGCTTAGAAAGGATCAAATGTTATGCAATCTTTTGATGGGGATCATTTTCATTTTGATAAGCAAACGATTACTTATCAATCATCCTATACACATGAGGGTTTGCTCGTTTTTGACGAAGCATTTAGACAAACTCTAAATCACCACCAACCATTAATTGAAGCTATTCGCAGAGGTGAGTGTGCTGATTCTGAAACGTTGATTGAATTATCATTGGTTTTAGAAGCATGGCTTGCCGAGTTATTTGGTGTTAAAAAAGATTATGAGGCATGGCAAAAAAATTGGCAAAGACAAGACCCATTAAGTGCTTTAAAACAATTGTTTTTTAAAAAAGGTAGAAGACACACACTACCTGAGGAACAAATTGATGCTACTTGGTCATTGATTCCAGAGGTTATAAGAAAAGGGATTAGTGTGGAAGGGGAGGTATATCTTGCAAAATATTATCAAGACCACCCTGATGAGACAGCTGATATCATTGTTTGGCTTTATGTGATTTGGAAAAAAGGCTTTGACTGGGGTGTCTTTTCTCTACCTGAAAAAAGAGATCATACAACATTGGTCAAACATGCAACAAAAGGTGATGATATTGTTGGTGTTGAAGAAAAGCCAAGAGATGGTTTTAATTGGACTGAAACACCTACTACAGAACGAGAAATTTATCATGAAGCTGATTACTGTATCTATTGTCATACATCTGATACAGATTTTTGTCGTTCAGGGTTTCCAGTTAAAAAAGGATTGCCAGAAATTAAACAAGATGTTTTTAATGAGCATTTAACAGGGTGCCCATTAGATGAAAAAATATCTGAGATGAACTGGTTAATGGCGCATGGTTCTCCATTGGCTGCTTTTATTATGGTCATGATTGATAACCCAATGGTTCCTGCAACTGGTCATAGAATATGTAATGAATGCATGCGTTCTTGTATCTATCAAAAACAAAGACCTGTCAATATCCCAAAAATTGAATCGTTTATTTTAGATCAAGTACTGGCACTGCCTTGGGGAGTTGAAATATATGATTTACTTTGTCGCTGGCATCCTTTGAGACCTACGCAATGGATCATGCAACCACCGCAAAATAAAAATGTTTTCGTGATGGGTATGGGGCCTGCTGGTTTCTCATTGTCTAATCATTTGCTGATGGAAGGATGTGATGTGTTTGGTGCGGATGGTTTGAAAATAGATGCTATTCCAGACGACTGGGTAAATCAGCCAATCCAAAATTATAAAGCTATTTATGAAGCAGGGGAAGTTAGACAGTGTCGTGGTTTTGGTGGCGTAAGCGAATATGGCATTACTGCACGTTGGGATAAAAACTATCTGAAACTGATTCAAATCGCATTGCTTAGAAGACGGTTTAAATTAAAGGGTAGCATTCGCTTTGGGGGGAATGTTTCTGTAGAAAAAGTATGGGACTTAGGCTTTGATCATTTAACCATAGCGTTAGGTGCTGGTCTTCCACGTGGATTACCTATTCCCAATAGTTTGGCACCTGGTATGCGTCAAGCCAACGATTTTTTAATGGCGCTGCATCAAGGTGCTTATCAAAAAATTACAGATTTGGAGGTAAGATTACCTGCGCTTGTTATTGGCAGTGGATTAACAGCAATTGATACGGCAACTGAATTACAAGCCTATTACATTCGTCAAATTGAACGGTTACGTATGCAGTGTCAATTTCTAAAGTCACAAGGAGATTACGAACTTTGTGTGTCACAATTAACACCAACACAACAAGCAGTTTTACAAACGATGTTGACGCATGCGGAGCAAGCCGAAAAAATTAAGGCTGATGCTAAGACAAGTGGCACTAAGCCATATTATGGTAAACTTATTCAGTCTTGGGGTGGCGTGTCTATTGTGTATCGACGCTCTATGCAAGATTCACCTGCATATCGACTCAATCCAGAGGAAATAGAGCAGGGCTTGAATGAAGGTATTTTATATAAATCACATTTAACGCCTTTAGAAGCAACCTTGGATGAAGACGGTCATGTTTCTGGCTTAATTGTGAAACACACAGATGATTCAACCCAGGTTTTAGAAGCTGGTTCCATTTACGTGGCAACGGGTGCTGCACCAAATGTTGCTTATACCTTTGAGCATCAAGGGACTTTTGAGAAGTCAGATGGGTTTTATGCAACCCATATGATGCAAAATGGCAATTTAGTTAAAGTAACGCCTGGACAACATTGTAAAGATGGAGATATAGCACCATTCACCAGTTATCTTAAAGAAGGTTATACCGTATCAGTTGTTGGTGATGGACAAAAAGCATTTCACGGTAGTGTGGTTCGTGCAATTGCATCTGCTAAAAAAGCATATGCTGATATTTTTTCAGTGATTAATGTTGGCAAGAAATCTATTAATTATGGTGAAGTGCTTAATTGGTTTGATACAAAGTTGATTGCTATTGAGCCAGTTTTATCCGATTGGCAAAGAGTAACGATATGTGCACCTAGTGTGGCTAACGCATGCCGTCCAGGCAATATGCTTAGAGTTGAATCATCTAACTTTGAGTCAACTGTACAGTTTCCAGCAAGTATTGAAGGAGATAATTTAGTCTTCTATCAAAAAAATGCACCTGATTATGAAAATATCAGTGTTATGGGGCCAAGTGGTGTAAGATTTTCAATGCCAAAAGCTGAAAAAGCCAATGTTTTGATTGATGTGGATGAAAAGGGTCTTAATGCAAGTATTGCTTTGATTACAGCTTTAAAAGAATTGGCGCATGAAGTTTATGTTGTTGCAAGTGATGAAGTAATCACATTACTTAAATATCTGTTCAAAGACATTGTTATACAGTCTCAACAAACCTCTGTGCCCAAGTTAGGCTTTACTCATGTTTGGGTTTTGGGTCACCCCAATCGTGTAAAGGCAATTGATGCGTTAAAGCAAGTGATTGGTGTGTTTAAAAATGATACTGTCTATACAGCAGCAACTTACGGCCCAATGCAATGTATGCTTAAAGGTGTCTGTGCGCAATGTTTACAATGGCAGGTAGACCCTTTAACTGGTCGAAGAACCAAGGCAGTTTATGCTTGCTCATGGCAACATCAGCCCATGGATTTGGTTGATTGGGATCATGCTAAGTCAAGACAGTCATGGCATCCCATCGTTGATCAGGTCAATCAACTATGGTTTAAATCACAGAGAGGGAGACACATCTTATGATGGATTATATTTTTCACATTGATAAATATTTATTTGAGCTGATACCTACTTGGGGTAACTATGTTTATTTAGTGGTAACCATGGTGGTTTTTTTAGAGTCTGCTTGCGTGTTAACACCATTTTTACCTGGCGATGGCTTGTTATTTATATTAGGTCTTTTTTCAGCACAACAATTATTGAATATTGAGATTATTGTGCCACTTATTTTTCTGGCCACGCTGGTTGGTTATGCACTTAATTATATGTTAGGAAAGCGTTTGGAGATAAAAATTATGCCATGGCTAATAAAAAGAGGCTTAAAAAAGTCATTAGATGATTCAGAAGGCTATTATCAACGTTATGGTGTCAAAGCACTTGTTATTGCAAGATTCATTCCTATTGTAAGAACATTTATGCCATTAATGATTGGCATTCTAGATTTACCAAAAGCGACGTTTTGGATGGCAAATTTAATTGGGGCATCACTCTGGGTTGCTGTTATGATTGGTGCAGGGTGGTGCTTTGGCAAGCTTGGGATGGTGAATTCAAGTATATCATTCGTTATCTTTGGTATTATGTTTATAAGTATCTTGCCGATTATCTTTGAATCTATCAAGATTTATTGGAAGAATCGTTATGTTTAGTATTATTGGTAATGGACACTGGGGTAGTGCAATTGCTGCGTATTTAGCAAAAACATATCCTGTGGAGTTGATTGGTAGGCGTAAAAAGACTTTGCCTAGCGAGATAGTGTTGCCTCAAAAAACAAGTTTAGCTGAGGCAGCTTATAACCATTGGATATATGCAGGCCCAACTCAGGCTGCAACAAGTGTTTTAATGCCACACCTAGGGGGTAAAGGTAGACCTAAAACGTGTATCATCGCTTCCAAAGGGCTGATTGAAAATGCTGCCGGTAATGTTGTTACATTGGCTGATTATCTTTCAACTCATATAGATCGAGTTGCGATGCTGTCTGGACCATCGTTTGCCAATGAGCTGATTGATGGTAAGCCAACATTTTTGGTTGGCGCAACGAAGGATGTTGGTTTAGCAAATGATATGCATGAATGGTTTTCGAATGAGCCAATTCAGCTAAGTCTGAGTCAGGACGTGATAGGGGTGTCTTTTGCGGGTGCATTTAAAAATCCTATTGCAATCTTAATTGGTTATCTAGATTGCGTATTTATGAGTGCCAATATGCGATTTGCTGTGATTACACATGTAAACCAAGTATTAAGTGAGTTGTTGCATGCCATTGGCGCTGATCCTTCAACTGCGTATGGCGTTGCAGGTCAGGGTGATCTTTGCATGACATGTTCCGTTGACCAGTCCAGAAATCGTCAAATGGGGCAATTGCTTGCCAAAGGCTATTCTGTGGATGATGCAAAGAAAACCATCGGCTCAATGGTTGAAGGTTTATCATCGCTTAATTATCTTAAAGTCTTTTGTGATCAAAATAAGATCCAGGTGCCACTGATAGCGCTCATAAGTGATTTGGTTTATGGTGATTTGCATCAAGATAAGTTGCTTAGTCGTCTGATGTCAGTGATGCAGTTACCTACTATTCGCATCCAGGAAACCCTTGATATCTGAGTGTTTCATATAAAACAATTGCAACACTATTGGATAAATTTAGACTTCTCTGATGGTCTGCCATTGGGATACGAGCACAATTAATTTCTGATTTGATGCTTTCTGGTAGGCCCCTTGTTTCTGGGCCAAAGATGAGTGCAATCGGTTGATGTAAATCATACGTATAAAAAGATTTAGTAGTTTTTGTTGTTAGTCCGATAGGAACATGACTTTTATTTTCTTCTCGCCAATGTGCCCAGTCTTTAAAACGTTTGACAGGTGTGAATTCATGATAATCTAGGCCAGCGCGAATAAGCTTCTTATCATCCATTGAAAACCCAAGGGGCTCAATAAGACATAGCTCAGTACCAGAATTGGCGCATAAGCGTACTATATTGCCTGTGTTGGCAGGTATTTCAGGTTGATATAGTACGACTTGATTTTTAACTATTGAGTTCACGGAACAGCTGGTTACGACCATTTTCATACGCATGTTTCATAGCGATGTAAGGGTCCACTTGTAGTAACATTAGTTGCTCATATTTAAGGGCATTTGCTCTATTGTTAACTAGGTTTAAAATAGATAGGGTGTTGGTTTGAGATCTAGTTGAAGATTGCGAACCATACTCACCTTCTTGATAGCTTGTGTCGTCTGTCAGAATGTTTGTTGTAATGTCGCCAAGGAAGTCTCTAACATTAGATGGTCCATAAAGAGGAATCATCAGAAATGGTGTGGAAGTATTATTGGTCCAGTATGCAAATGTCATCCCCATGTCCTGTCGTCTCATTGGGATATTTAAAGCTTCGTCAGCGAAGTCAAAGAACCCAAAGACACCAATTGTAGTATTGGCAATCATTCTTTCCATATCATCAGCAGCCTTATCGAATTTTAATTGCAATAAGTCATTAAAAGCTCTCAATGGCTCACTTAAGTTGTTAAAAAAGTTTGTGATCATTGATCTGCCATCAGCGTGTACGACAGCGACGTATCCCTTTGCAACAGGCTTAGCAATGTAATGATCTAAGGTGTCATTAAAAGAAAAGACCGTACGGTTAAATGGTTCTAGTGGATCGTCAGGGTTGTCTGAACTACAGCCAGGGAAAAGGGTTAATAGCCCACAAATAATGCCTAATTTTAATGCTTTCATTTTAGCGATTATAAACTAGTTTACTTTGTTTTGGAATAATAAACTTATTATTAAGTTGATCAAAAATAAAATCATATCCAGTTAAAATCTGGTTATTATTTTTTAATACTGTAAATCCTTTGGTTTCATAAGCTTCAAGATTTTTTCGAATAATTAAATGATCAGTTTTGAGTTCTGACATGTTTGGGTCGAAAGATTTTCTTGTGACGTTGTCAAATAATTCTATGATGTTTTTGTCTTGCCTGATGATGCCTAAGTCTGCTTCAGTAGTTGTATTTTTTTGATCGGAGATATCTTCGTTAATAATAGGGTTTCTTGCTTGCCAGAAGTTTTTATCAAGCTCGGTTATAGAGGTTGCTTTAAATTGAACTGATTTGGTTTTGGTTAGTTTTACGTACTTGAAATCCTCAAGCGTTGTTTTATGATAAAAACTTTTCTTTGTGTTGAAAGCATTAATGGATACATAGAAAGGAAGTAGAGCGCCAATTAATAAAAGAATAGCTAAAGATTTTCTGAGCATTTCAATGACCTCAAAACATCATGAATATGTACCAAGCCAAGCCAGTCACTATGTTTGTTTTGAACAATTAAAGCAGTTATCTTGTGTGTTTGCATCTTTTTTAATGCGTCCATAACAAGTGTCTGTTGCGTACAGGTTTGAAAACTTGTTTTTGCAAATGTTTTAATTGGTTTTTGAAGGCTGTTTGGTTGGTTTAGTGCTCTTCTAAGGTCGCCATCGGTAAAGATGCCATAAAATTTTTGTTGATTGTCCAGGAGCATGATTGAGCCACAGTGTCCGGCGGTAATGGCTGGTAGGGCATCTATGAGTGGTGTTTCTAGAGAAGTTACTGGTAAATCATTTCTGGTTCGCATGATTGATTCAACTGTCATAAACATATCTCTACCTATTTGACCACCGGGGTGATTGGTTGAGAAATGATTTGCTTCGATTTCATTCACTTCACAATAGCTCATGGCTAAAGTGTTAATGATGTGCATCATTAGGACGTTGCTATGAGTTGGTACACAATGTAATGGAGATGCTTCTTGAGATTTATTCATAGGAATATCGATGTTAACATCTACGTTTTTGCCAACATTGGATTCGCGATTGCTTGATATCAAGATTGAGGGAATATTTATATGGTTGGCTAAAAACAAATGTTCTTCACCATTGCCTGAAAAACTAATCATAACAAAAACATCATGTCTACGATCAATGATGCCCATGTCTCCATGAAGGGCTTCATTGGCATGTAAAAATTGACATTTTATCCCTAAGCTTGAAAAAAGTGCAGCGGCATAATTTGCAATATAGCCAGTTTTACCGAGCCCACAAAAAATAATTTTTCCCTTGCATCCAGTAAGAAGATCGATTGCGCGTTCAAAATCATCAGCAATATGATCATTTAGATTTACAAATAAAGATTTAATTTCCAAAAAGTTTGTGTCTAACAAATGTTTGGTTTTTGATGTCGATAGAATACTTGCCATAATCAATTTAAATAAGTTATGCTCACAGAGTGTTATGTTAAACAAATATAGATCATCTGAGGTAAAAAAACCAGGACCAATTACATTGGAAAATGTAACGTTCTCCCGTAGTGGCAGAAAAATTTTAGATAATATATCCATTTCAATTCCGACAGGTAAAATAATTTCGATCATGGGACCGAGTGGTACAGGTAAAAGTACGCTCATGAAATTAATGACCGGAGAGCTCAAGCCTGATGTTGGTAGTGTAATGTTTAACGGTAAAAACATACCTGACTTGTCCAGCAGATCGCTATATGAATATCGTAAAGAAATTGGTGTTATGTTACAAAGTAATGCCTTATTTAATGAACTCAGTGTTTTTGAAAATGTAGCATTTCCTTTGAGAGAGCACTTTGAATTAAAAGAAGACTTTTTGAAAATCCTAGTAAAATTAAAGCTCGAGAAAGTTGGTCTCAGAAATGCATGTGACCTAATGCCAAGTCAGTTGTCTGGTGGTATGGCGAGACGTGTATCATTGGCAAGAGCGATTGTAAGAGACCCAAGCATAATGTTTTACGATGAGCCCTTTACTGGTCAGGATCCGATTACACGATGGGTTTTATTAGAGCTCATCCGTCGTTTGCATACCACATTAAATATGACAAGTGTTATTGTTTCTCATCAGGTAGAGATGATGACGCAACTTGCAGACGTTGTATATATTTTATCTGAAGGCAAAATTATTTCTTCAGGCACACCAAAAGTTGTATTTAAAGATAAAAATCCGTTGGTAAGAAAATTTGTTGATGGTTATTCAGATGGCAGTAAAGATATGATTCATCATCCTGGGAAACGCTTAGTCGAGGATCTTTTTAAGTGAGAAAAATTGAAGCCATCGGTGAGCAAACATTAAACGCCATAGCAGGTGTAGGCAAGGGTGCTTGGCTTGTATTGAATGGTTTTATACTTTTTTTCAATAATAAGAGAAATTGGCAGACTTTGATCCATCAGATCTCTTTTGCCGGGATTATGTCATTACCACTAATTGCAATGTCAGCTGTTTTTATAGGCATGGTATTTACCATACAAAGTTATTGGGTGCTTGAAAGTTTTGGGGCGGCAAGTGAGGTTGGGCTTGTGCTTGGCCTATCAGTATTTAGAGAACTTGGTCCTGTTATTACAGCTTTGCTTTATACAGGCCGTGTGGGTTCATCCATTACTGCTGAGTTAGGGCTCATGAAAACCAGTGAGCAGTTTGCATCCATGGAGTTAATGTCAGTTGATCCAATTTCAAGAATCGTAGGTCCTAGATTGGTTGCTATGGTGATTACACTGCCGCTTTTAACGATGTTTTTTAATTGGGTGGCTTTATTAGGAAGCGCTTTTGTCGCGGGTAAATTAATAGGTTTAGATAGCGGTACATTTTGGTCTAATCTAAAAAATGGCATATTGTTTTACTCAGATGTTTTGCCAGGATTATTTAAAAGTTTTATTTTTGGGTTGATCATTGCGAGTGTATCTTTGTATCATGGATATTTCGGTGATCCTACACCTTCGGGTGTGGCAAAGAACTCAACTAGAACCGTTGTGCAAGGTTCAATGTTGGTCTTGATTTTTGATTATATTTTAGTTGCACTGATGAGGTAGCTTATGCATAAGAGTATAAATTTTATTGTTGGTTTGTTCGTTGTATTTGCCTTCATTTGTTTAGGCATGGTTGCCCTTCGTGCGAGTACTGTTGAACCAATGTTTCAAAATCAGGGTTATCGGTTATATGCAAGGTTTGACGATATTTCAGGGCTAAATGTCCACGCGCCTGTTCGAATTGCTGGAGTAAAAATTGGCGTTGTTGAGTCTATTGAGTTACTTCCAAAAAGTTATCAAGCAAAAGTTACTTTGGTGATTGATACACGTTTTAAAAACTTGCCTGTTGATACCAGTGTATCCGTAGCGACAGAAGGCTTGCTAGGTTCTAAATACCTTGAAGTGACCCCAGGTTTTGATGACGGCTTTATAAAATCTGGTGGTGAAATTACACAAACAGTTTCTTCGATTAGTTTAGAAAAACTAATTGGCAAGTTGGCAACCTCATTTGTAATGGAGAAATGATATGAGATCAAAAGCAACTTTTTTAATTATATTTGCA
>JAURNZ010000056.1 GCA_030829925.1 Gammaproteobacteria bacterium
CAACTATGATTGGAACAACTGAGTCTCCCTTCTTTTTTGCTATATTTAAGTTTGTTTTATTCTGCTGTTCAACAAGTTTAGCTGCTTCTGGGTTTACAAAATCACCAGCTGTGCTTCGCCCAACCTGTTTTGGTGCTTGTGGTGTTTGTACATTATCAGTGTCTCCAGCACCCATCGTATCAAATGCTCTATAACCTACAAAAACAAATATGGATGCAACAATAATAAACGCAAAAAATAAAATCAGTCTATTTCGACCATCTGAAAATACTTGGTTAATTCCTGACATATTAAATTCCCTCTAAAGTAGCATGTTTCATTTTCCCGCCATCTAGTAAAATTACTCTTGATATTGGGTTGCTAATTTCATAAACGAAAATTGTTCCATCTGCTCCAGCCAGTTTAGATGTCCAGCCTGGAGAGATAAGTGTTAGTGTCGTACGAATGTATAATTTATATTTGTATATCCATGCTTCTGCCTCAGCACCATTTACCTTGATCTTTTTACTATCTTTAGGAATCACATGGTTGACAATATCTAGCATTACTGAATCTATTGTACCAGGTAAAGATTGATTCGCTCCAATGGTTGCATTAGGTCCTGATCTTGGTATTTGCATATCAACTCTGTAATCTACTGCTCTTTGACCTGGTAAAAGCGTAATCATTATCGGCGTATTTAACCCTTGTAAAATTACAGCAAGGTTTGCTTGCTTATACATTGTAGAAGATTGTATTAGTAAGGTATTACCACCTTTTTTAGCTCCTCCTGCTGTTGGCTGAATAATATTAAATGCAGTTGGATTTCCTATGTCATAACCCTTGATAGGCCAAGGTTGGCCAGTTGAATCAAGAAAAATTATAGAAGACACAAATCCTTGTCCTAACCTAATTATTGGTGGGGTTGCTCCTGGTGAAAGATCAACGACCATTGAAGTACTTGTTGGTCTCGAAGGAACATCTTGTGTAAAACTACTAGCCCTTTGAGTTGAGTTAAATTCTCTTCTAAGTGACTTAATTTGGTCCCCACTTAGAGGAAATAATGTTTGTGGAAGTTCACTAAATGCTTGATTTTTTAATGCGTCATCTTGAGCTTCTATTTGGTCAGACGTTAACATTTCTAGCTGGTCTGCAGCCGGATCATTACTTTGCGCAAAAGCACTTGAAAATGCAAGTGCAACTATAAAAACCAATATATTTAATTTAAACTTCATTATTAAGCTCCTTGTATTGCCTGGAATTCGTCAATACCAATACCTTTGATATTTTCTTTCTGACTTACTCGCTTCACTCTCATTTGGACAGTCATAGGTAAAGTCAGGCTATCACTTTCATTGATGCCTTGATATTTTACTAGCATTCTTAAACTTATTTGCCATGTAAATATTCCAGCAATACTTTTAGCACTAACGACTACCGGTGGGTCCGTTACTACTGCACTTACAATCATCTTACGTTCTTTAACTAGATCAAAATATCTATTTGCATTCATAGACTTGATCAAACTATTGTAACCTTCATTTGTAAAATTCTCTGAAGCTGATGCTAATTGTGTTCTGAAGTTTATCCAATCAAAGCTGAAAACCTCTTGTGCTGACTTTGCTGCCCATTGTGCTACAAACTTATTAGATTTTAATGGCTGCGTAAGTGGCTCAAGTCTGATAAGCACACCGTCTGGTGTTGATGCAAAATAAGTTGTTGTTGGCTTTATTACTACTGAGTAATATAACACAACGCTAACAACAAGAAGCAAAACACTCTGCACAAAGAGTATTGCAACAAAGCGCCTATAATTATTTCTATAGAACGCATTTCTTTCCAATACAAGCTGCAATCCTTCACTGCGTTGTTTCATAGCTCCTCCTACCCATAAGATTATGACATGATAAAGTCATTCATCTCAAGTTTTTTTGCTCCTATCAGTCACCAGTTGTATGTTATGTATCACAATTCCCTGAGGACTTTCTTGATTGATGCGTGTTCTAACTATTTCAATTGCTAGTGTCATTGAACTTTTAGTTGGGTATCTACCTCTACCATTATAAGATATTTCTAACGGCACTATCACTGCCCAAGTGTAAACTCCATTAACAATACCTGAGTTATTTAAAACCGGGACAGCAGATGGACTTCCATGCATTACTTGCCTATCATTCACAATAGGGCTTAATAACTTTTGGTCAACTAATAGCTGCTTAAATCGCTGCCAACCCAGTTCGTCAAAGCTATTTGACCGACGCTCAATCTGATCTGTTATGTTAATGTAGTTAATGTTAAATAGTCGCGCAGTTGTTTGTGACGCCCAATAAGTGATATCAACTTTCTTCATGCCTAAGTCATCTGTTGGACTAACGGAATCAAAGACACTGACGGAATCATCTGTTTTGAAAAAAATTACACCTGGCCTTACAACCAAAGCTCGATACATAGCCAAAAGCATGATTAAGAAGACAAAACACAATACAAATATTGTTAGTACCTGAGAGTATACCTTGTCTTTAAAAAACTCGGATCTGTTATTTTGAAGTTTTTCCTTCATTAAACACCATATATTCAACTTTTAACTTTGAATTCCAACGAACTTCAATAAGCCTTGTTGTTTTAACTTGTTGCCAAAACTCAAGCCGACTATTCTTATATATTCCTTCTAACCCAGATACAACAATTCTTCCTGGAGATTTCAAATCCAAACTCTTCATTAATAAAATTGCCTGCTCTCTTACTAGATCTTTTTCTCTTTGCGCCACATCGAAATCATATCTACCAATAATACTTACACCGTCTGGGTCATACTGATTTATAAAACTATGAATAGCATAAATTAAATCATCTGGAGCCACTCTGTTTGTACTACCTGGTATAAAAACTTGGTCAACGGGTATAAACATTGAAAATGACTGCCCATTCAAAATAATATGAATATTTTGCGACTTTAAGTAATTAACCAGTGTAGCTGCCTGACTTTCATGTTTTGTATCAAACAATTTAGAGACTGTGCTATCTGCTGCGTTAGCTTCAATCAACATGATTGGCCAAGCCAACATTATTACGATGAGCCATTTTGTGGATTTAAACATATTTAATTACCCTCCAATTGATCAATGTTTTTCTCAATACTCTTCGCAGCATCAAGAAGCGTAGTCTTATTTACAAGACTAAAATCAGGCTTTGGATAGCGAGTACATTGCTGCATTTTCGCTGCCAATTTGTCGATTTGAGAAAGTGCTGTTGTCCTGTCATACCCCATCAGCCTCAATATAAATTCTAACTGAGCTTGAATTTTCTTTCGAGCAATAATTGGCTGCTGATATTTATCTAGATCATCAAACGGTATTATTGTGGCCAAATCCTCTGGGATAGATACCCTAGAAAATATTCCAAAAGCCCCATCATCAATCACTTCTTCAATAGCCAATGGCGACGCTTCTGATATGCCATCACCTAAATTCTCCTGCTCGATCACTTGTGAACGCCGAGACTCTTCTTCATCGTGCATATCCATTAAGACTGATACAGCTTTTTCCACACTATCTTCTGCGTCATTAAAAGTAGCCATCTTATCACTGAGAGATCTAATATCCAAATCTTCCTCTGGCACAACAAAAGAAAAATTATTCTTATCATGTGCTTCCATATCTTCAATACCTTTTACCAACTCATAAAGCTCGGTATCTTTTGGCAAATCAACTTTTAAAAATTGATTTAATCGCATTTTTTCGACTGGTGGTGGATTTGGATAAAACGAGGTTGCTCTTACAATTTTTGACTTGAAAAAAACATGCATTTCACCAGGCCCTTGTTCTTTTAAGTCAAGCAAATCAATTCTTGAACGCTTTTCTGTTTTAGCTGAGCGCGTATCTTGATAAGCATTAGTCATACCTGACGGATTTGCTGAGAAGCTATCTACCATAGTAACGTATGATTCTGCTGCACCCTTCATGAAAAATTCCCATGTTTCTGTCGGGTCTTCTAACTTCATACAGATCTTAATATTCGTATTTGCACCGATGGATGCAGCCTCTTCTTTAGAAGCTTTTTGGAATGCAGGCAAATCTTGTCCTGCAAAAACAATTGAGAAACCTAGTGAACGAGCCTGAGCTGGAACTACTGCAAAACCCTTCACAGCATAGTAACCATACTCATCAAGGATACATAAATATGGTGTTGGAGATGCTGTTGGTTTACTTTCAATTAAATCTTTAAATCGCCCCTCAACCGCATCGCCCAAACCGGAAGACATAACAACTCTTAATGATGAAATAATAATTTTACCCAAGTTTGCTAGCTCGTCAGGTGACTTCTCAAGTGCCGGCAATAATACCGCCATGATTCTTCTATTAAGAACCACATCTCTCAAATCTACTTCCGCAAGTTTTGTCCTAAGAATATGTCCATAAGTATCTGCCAATGAGCTAAACTGCCTTGTTAGCTGCATGGTAATATAACCGTGCTGTTCAAATACTTGCGATACTTGCTTACCCTTTCTCTCTTTATTATAACCGGGAAGTGTAAAAAGATAGTTCTGTAATGGCTGCATCACTACTTCAGGCAAGAAATCCATGCCAATGGCATATTGACCATCTCTAATGAATGTTTTATCAATAACCATCGCTTCAATACGCTCAAGTGTAAAATAATTACGAATTGTATTTGCATCAAGTAATATATGTCCTGAATCACGCATAGCAACCATAATCTTCATCAATGCTTCAATGAACGCAATGGCACGACCCTTCCACATATCACCATCATTACTCGATGAAGAAGAGTCCATTAAGCCAACAACCAGGTTAGAAAGCATACTTGACGAACCTGTTGCAAAAGGATTAAGTGTGTTGGATAGTCTTTTCTCTTGAGGACCAATGATATCCCTTGCACCAGTCATAAAGTTGACCAGCAAGAAATCATCTTCTCGCCCCATGTAACGCACCATCGAGAAGATTTTTGCATAAATGGCATTATCACCTTTACCATCAACAAAGATGAAACCACTGGATTGCACCAACGCATTGTATGCCAAACCCAGAAGCATTTCAGTTTTACCAGAACCTGTTGAACCAAATATCAATACATGTGTACGCATATCATCATTGGTGAACCAGAGCTCGTCCTGAGTAGATTTTTCATTACCAAAATGGTAAATACCCTCTGCTTCACCTGGCTGTCCATTTGGCTTCAAATTATTAAAATCTTTTTCACCTGATCGCATGGGCATTCTAAAAGGCAACCGGTACTTTTGCAAATTACCAATGACATACAAAGTAATCATACTTAAGATCAATAAATCAGCTATGCTTGGTAAAATAAAAGTGACCATGCTTAATGTAGCAATAACAATGGCATTGTTAGATGGCTTCGCTATAAAGTCTTTAATCCGCTTCCCTAACGGGCGCACATCTCTAATTAACTGAGAAGAGACTTGTTCTTGATTTTTATTTAAACCACGTTGTGAATACATCAATCATCATCCGGATTATATAAGACATCTTTAACAGCAGCATCTAAAGCGATCACTGCTTCATTGATAGCCGGCACCTTCAGAGGTCTTCTTAATTTTTTTTCAATTATCCAATGAGCAAAAGGACCTGCAACTTCTGGGAAAGGGGTTTGTCGACCAACAGAGCAAAGCATATACCACAAACGACGATCAACTTTCTTTAACCAAAGAAACTCTGCGGACGCCAATACACCAGTAGCCCTTGCAACCTCAAGTAAAGAGGACATAGCCGTCAGCACATATGCATGCGGTGAAACAGCTTTACCAACCACCTTATGTTGGACATGTTTTCTTAACAATGGATAAGTGCCGGTAAAGTTTACCTTGCCTGACCCACCACTAATTGACATCTGATCCAATAGCTTTTTAGCAGATTTATCATCACCAGCAACCCTTGCAGCAAATACTGCGAAAAGTGCCAATTCATGAATTTTAAAGTCTTTTAAATTAGACCATCTTCGACCCAATTGGGATGAAAAGATCTCATATGCTCTACCTTTATTCACCTCAACACCAGGTTTATTATCAATGATCGCCCTATCTAAAATTTTATATTTTTTTGCAAAGTCTATTGGTTGTACTGACATATTCCAGGGCATCTTGTCTATATCGGTTTTTATCAAGTTAGTATTAACTACAGGAACGATTTCAGGCCAGTTGACTTTTTCTTGACTACGCAGAGAAGTCATAGAATACTTTTCCTTAAATCTTGATGACGCTTTAAAAAAGACAAGATGCGTACACAGTAACATAGCAAGCAAAACTGATGGGATAGCCAAATAACCATTAACCTGTCCTGAAACAATTGTAACTTGAGCATATGAGACTTGTGTCACATCTGCATTTGAGATGTTTTCAATCGCATAGTTTAAATCTTGCAAATTAATAGTTGGCAGGTAAATAACTGATAGAACAGCATTCACAGACGAAACCACATCTTTTATGAGATCTGCTTGAATTAAACGAAAAGCAAATAGGTATCGAACAATGACAGCATGAAAGAAATACCAAGCAGCAACGAAAATTGCCATAAAAAACCCAATGATATAGATAATATCCATACCAGAGTTGGGTTGCTGATTTTGATTCTGTTGTCCTTTCATGTTACTAACCTAGGACTCATTATAACACGCTTAATGTAATAAAAAAGAGAATTTTAAGTTGAATGTGAAATTAGAGAGAAATTTTATACTGATGGCTCAAAAAAACGAATGAAACTGTGTAATGCTTGCAAGAAATTATTCTACAGATGGCACTAACTTATAATCGATGTAGTCATACTTTCGGCCATTGCCATGAACAAAATAACGAATATTGGGTGCCTGGAGAGCATTTGGCTGCAAAACAACAATTTGATTCCCAAATGCATCTTTCATGGCCAAAGCAGATTGTGTAGAAATAATATCAACGTCAGAAACCCATACGGCCGCATAACCCATTTTTAAATTGCCTTGCTCAACAGTTGCCTGCATAGCAGCAGCTTCCTCTTTAAAAATAGGGCGCCCCGTATGAACAGTTTTAATAGCTTTTAAAACAATTTCCCAACGAAGCATATTATCTGATTCAACCTGGAAAAGAACAACATACAACGTCTGAAAGCCAGGCCTTACGTCAGCATGTGCATAAGTATCTTCTTGCAACAAGTATGCTTGGCCCATCTCATGTAGCTTTTTATATTCCTCGAGCATTTTCAAGTATTTTCTATAATAAAGCTGCATGACATTAGATGACTGCCATACTTCGAGGTCCTTAATGCTTAAAAGTTTTTTGTACTCATCAGCATCTTTTTGTATTAATTCTTTTTCAAAGTCGATGTCTGATGTCATGATTTCAAATTATGAATTTGATCGACCAATAGCAGTTGATTCAGCACCAGGTTTTAGATAGTCAGCATTCTGCTTTAGTGCACCTTCAACAAATCCATTGACGTTACCCCCCAATGAGCGTGTTATTTCTACACAAGCCTCGCGTTGCGCTGCGACATCTTCTATTTTAATTCTATTTAAACTCATAATAAACTCTACTTATATATATATTATAATATATATTTATTAAAAAAACCTTACAAGTTTTTGTTTTTAATATGTTTGCAATAACACATTAAATACATGAATTAATTATTATTATAATTATAAAAACATACGAATCGGTTATTTATTGCTTAGACCACCAAGCATCGATACCAATATCATAGGGTGGTTGAACACTTGGCATAGAAAATTTATCCCAATAAGCAACCCTATAAGAACCAATGTACCACTGAGGAATTAAATAATACTCCCACATCAACACTCTGTCGAGCGCATGAATATTCTGAATCATTTCTGCCCTATCTTTTGACTGAATAATATTCGCGATAAGCTTATCTACGACAGGGTTTTTAATACCTGAAAGATTTTGGCTTCCTTTAACTGTGGCGCTGGATGAATGCCAATAATCCCTTAGCTCATTCCCGGGGGTTAAAGAAACAACATACGTATGAATAGTCATATCGTAATCAAACTGTCTTAACCGGTCTGCGAACTGAGACGGGTCAACTAATCTAATATCCATATTAATGCCAAGCTGCTTTAAATTTTGCTTAAATGGCAACAAAACACGCTCAAAGGCCGGCATAACAATTAGAATCTCAAAATCTAATGGCTGCCGTGTCAGCTTATGCACCCTTCTACCATTTGATATTACCCATCCAGCCTTTGTTAATTGTTTATCGGCTTTTATTAATCTAACCCTAAACTCTTGTTCATTTCGCGGGTACGAGCGGGCCAACGGAGTCTGAAAAAAATCATCCGATAATTGGGCACCGAGCCCATTAAAAATTTCCTTTTCTGCATTAGATAACGTTTGCGGCGCAGCTAACTCACTGTTATTAAAATAGCTGTAACTTTTTTGATACTGAGAATAAAATAGATTTTTATTGGTCCAATCAAAATCAAATGCTTTTGAAATTGCCTCACGTACAGCCCTATCTTTAAAAAGATGTCGTCTGGTATTGAAAACAAAGCCTTGCATACCCTGAGGCTGCCGATTAATCATTCGATTCTTTATAATCTTATTTGGCTGAACCAGCTCTTCTGGATAGCCTGTTGCCCAGAGCTTTGATGAAAACTCATTACGAATATCATATTCATGAGACTTAAATGCTTCAAAAGCAACTGTATCATTCATATAATAATCCCAACGCATGATATCGAAGTTATATAAACCTTTTTTTGTTGGGTGATCTTTTGCCCAATAATTATCATTTCGAGTATATTGGATAAATTTTCCAGGTTGATAAGTACTAATGGTATAAGGGCCGCTGCCCAGAGGGATCAGAAATTGACTCGTTTCAAACTTTTTACCAGACCAAAAAGCTTTAGAAAAAACTGGCAATTGCCCAAGAATCTGTGGCAATTCACTATTTTGATCTGTCTTGAAATAGAACTTGACTCGGTCTTCCCCATCCATCTCAACATAACTGACATCATGATAATAATGTTGCAGTGTTGGGTCACCATATTTCATCAAAAGATTGAACGTAAATGCAACATCAGATGACTTAATGGGCGTACCATTGCTAAATTTTGCATCTGGATTAAGTATAAATGTCACTGTCTTTTTATCATCTGATACATCAATACACTTAGCTACTAAACCATACATGGCATTAGGCTCATCACTAGAACCCACCATAAGCGTATCATACATAAGACCAAGGCCTGCAGCAGGGGTACCTTTTGAAACAAATTGGTTAAATGAATCAAATGTACCAATATTGTGCTGAACTAGTTTCCCACCCTTAGGAGCATTAGGGTTTGCATAAGAAAAATGAGTGAACGACTCATTATATTTTGGCAAACCATATGTCGAGATAGCACTCTTACAATCTGCGAAAACAAGGGGTATGCCTATGAGTATCAGTAAAATTTTTTTCATACAAAACATTTTATATAAGAATATCACCATCCACAAGCGCCAAGTTTGCCTGGATCAATTTTTTGGTATAGGCATGTTTTGGGGACAACAGTAGCTCTTCCACATTGTTTTTTTCTATAATTTTTCCATGACTCATGACCATTACTCGATGACATAATGCTTGAATAACTCTCAAATCATGGGTTATCACAATAAAAGTTAATTTTTTTTCAGCCTGAAGATTAATTAATAGTGTAAGCACTTGTTCACGAATGCTTTGATCCAAGGCTGAAGTTGGTTCATCGAGAATCAACAATTTAGGCTTCATTATAATGGCACGCGCAATTGCAATGCGTTGCCTTTGACCACCAGAGAATTCATTTGGATATCTAAATCGATCTTTTGGATTTAAATTAACATCACACATAGCCTGTTCAACAGCCTCAACCCAAGACACTGAATGTCTTTTAAACCTAGTTAGTATGCCCTCACCAATAATATCTCCAACATTCAGTCTTGGCGGCAAACTTGAGAAAGGATCCTGAAAAACCATTTGCATGTTTGGCCTAAGTTGACGCAACATCTTTTTACCTAATTTAAACCAAGAACTCCCAAGAAAGAAAACCTCGCCCTTTGCAGGCATCAATCGACATAAAGCCATTGCTAGCGTTGTTTTGCCACTACCACTTTCTCCAATAATTCCCATAGATTCGCCATTCAAAACATCAAATCGAATATTTTGTATAATGGCTCGTTGTTGTTTTTGCCAAAAATGCCCCTGTGATATATCCACACCAAGTCTTTCAACATGCAAACATTTGTCCGCGACCGACTCAAAGTTAACAGGCGCTGCACGATAAGGCTTTATTAAGGTGCAGAAATATTCTGTGGGAGGTTTTTTAAAAAAATCATCTGTGTTACCGTATGCATCCACACAACCATTTTTCATGACCAATATGTCATCACACAAGTGCTTAACAATAGGAAGATCATGGGTGATTAATATGAGCCCCATATTCATCTCTTGCTGTAGCTTTTTTAAAAGTTTTAAAATCTGCACCTGTACCATAACATCAAGTGCTGTTGTTGGCTCATCAGCTATGAGTAGTTTTGGCTGATTTGCAATTGCCATTGCAATCATAACCCTTTGACGCTGTCCACCACTTAGCTGATGGGGGTATGATTTTAAAATATGTTTAGCACGGCTTAACTCGACCTGTTCTAATAAATGATTTATTTCAACAGACCAATTGGCATTAGGACGATGTACCAATATAGCCTCTTTAATCTGCTTCTCAATGGTATGCAATGGATTAAGGGCGCTTAAGGGCTCTTGGAAGACCATTGCAATTTCATTTCCTCGAAGATTACACCATGATTTAGAGGACATAGAAACTATGTTTTGTTCGCAAAAATTCATTGATTTTGCTTTTGCAGTGATGCCAGCAGGCAATAGCCCCATTAAAGATAAAGCTGTTAAAGATTTACCACTGCCACTTTCACCAACAATAGCTAAGCTAGCAGAAAGTGCAACCTCAAAGCTCACATCGCTAACTAACTGGTTTCTCTTCCCACATTTGTCATGATAAATGCTTAGTTCTTCAATTTTAATCATGACCTATCTAGCCTTGGGTCCATGGCATCTCTCAATCCCTCACCAACAAATATTAAAATACTTAACAACATAGACATTGTTAGAAAAACACTCATCCCGATCCATGGCGCATGAAGATTATCTTTGGCTTGCGCTAATAAAAGACCTAGTGACGGCGATCCAATGGGCATACCAAAACCAAGAAAGTCTAAAGAACTAAGTGCAACAATATTTTCTGTTAACAAAAAAGGGAGCATCGTCATGGTCGTTACAAGTGCATTTGGCAGAATATATTTAAAAATGATTCGTTTATGGCTTATGCCCATAATTTGTGCACCTTTCACATAATCAAGGTTTCTTTCTCTTAAAAATTCTGCACGTACACGACCGACCAAAGCTGGCCATGCAAATAGCATCATCACAAATAACAAGGTCCAAAAAGAGGGTGCAATTAAACTCGCTAAAATCATAATTATGTATAAAGAAGGCAAACCCGACCATACCTCTAAAAACCTTTGACCAAATAGATCAAATCGTCCGCCGAAGTAACCTTGACAAGCACCAATCGAAACACCTATCACAGATGATATAATTGTCAGTACAAAACCAAACCACAATGAAATTCTCATGCCATAAATGATATTAGCCAAGACATCTCGGCCTTGATCATCTGTTCCTAGCAAGTTTTGCATTGTCGGCTCAGAAGGCGCAGGCGACCGCAAGTCAAAATTATGCGTATCATAACTAAAACGAACCGGGGGCCAAATAGCCCAACCGCCCTCTTTTTTTATTACTTTTTTAA
>JAURNZ010000057.1 GCA_030829925.1 Gammaproteobacteria bacterium
AGGAGTTTTTAAAGTTATACATGTTTCTTAAAATTGTTTTCATGGCTTAAATATATAATTCTTATGCTTTTATTCTAACATGATATGCTTAATAAAACCTTAAGTGTTTAAATTACATCTGTAAAGTAAAATCATGGATGGCATCATTTATTTTATACTCAATTTGAATGATTTGGTCTGTCCATACATGACTTTTAAATTTATCTTGGATGGTTTGCCTATCAAAAGCATTGGTTAGAATCCAATGATTAGACGGCATTGGTAGTATCCAAGCATTAGGTTCTTGCTGAAATTGGAAATTAGGGTTCATATCATATATCAATGCCACCCAATGGTGCGCCAAACTTTGCCCCAATAAAGTGGAAAAATTACTTGATTTATTTGTTTTTTCAACAATCTGTGGTCTTGTAATTAAGATGGATTTAAATGTTTTTCGTATGGTTTCTAATAACTTGTCATGCGAATAGATATTTTCATCTAATTGGTGATGTTTAATGAGTGCAAGATACCGTTCATTAAACGCATTTTGTGTTTCTTTTAATAAGGCTGGTTCGAATGTGAACCTATAAGCATAGGTAAAAAAAGAAATAGTTGAATTTGCTAAAGACGTTTCTTTCGATTGTATTAAGGGTTCGTCCATTTATTTAGCTGTTTCTTTCATAAGACTTTTAATGACTAGTACAGATTCTTTAACTGTGCCAACAGTTTGTATTTTGACGCCATTGACTTTTAGGCCTTTGGCATTGGCCTGTGGAATAATGACATGAGATATGCCGTGTTTGGCTGCTTCTTGAATGCGTTGTTGTCCATGAGGTACTGGTCTAATTTCACCAGATAAACCAATTTCCCCAAATATGGCAACATCCTTTGGAATGGCGCAATGTAAATGACTAGAAAGTAGGGCAGCTATTAAAGCTAAATCACTCGCTGTTTCTTGAATTTTAAGTCCACCGACAACGTTGGTATAAACATCTTGTTGGTGAAGTAAAATGCCACCGTGTCTTTGTAAAACAGCAAGTATCAATGCCAATCGGTTGGTATCTAAACCAAGTGCCACTCGCCTAGGTTGTTGACCATAACTTTCTGCTACCAGTGATTGAACCTCGACTAAGAGCGGTCGTGTACCTTCCCAACATACCATAATGGTCCCACCTGGTGTTGCTTGCCTGCCAGATAGAAAGATTGCAGATGGGTTGGGGACATCTCTAATCCCGCCATCAGTCATTGTGAAAACACCTAATTCATTTACAGCCCCAAATCGATTTTTAATGGCACGTATAACCCTAAATCGAGCATCATTTTCGCCTTCAAAGTATAGGACTGTATCCACCATATGTTCTAACACCCTCGGACCTGCCAATTGGCCTTCTTTAGTCACATGACCAATTAAAAAGGTCACAATATTATTTTGTTTGGCCTTTTGAACAAGCGTGGTTGTAGCATATTTGACTTGTGATACCGAACCAGGAATGCCACTGGCTTCTTCAGAAGAATAAATGGTTTGAATTGAATCTATGACTAAAACATTTGGTTTTTGTTGATCGATTGCTGCAGAAATTTTTTCAAGATTGGTTTGTGCAAGAATACCCAGTTTAGCATTGGATAACTTGATTTGTTCGGCTCTTAGGCGAACTTGTTCAAGGGATTCTTCACCCGTGACATACATGGCATTTAATTCATGGCTTAAATGACACATTGTTTGGAGTAATAGAGTAGATTTGCCAATGCCAGGGTCACCACCAATGAGAATGACGCTGCCAGGGACAAGACCGCCACCCAATACTCTATCTAACTCATCGCTGCCAGAGCGCATGCGATCGACTTTGGCCAACTCTATTTCAGATAACAAACTTGGTTTGACTTGTTCACTTTTTGAACCATAACCTTGTTGTTCGAAACTGTTCCAACTATTACATTGAGTGCATTTTCCTTGCCATTGTTGGGTTTGAGCACCACAGCTTTGGCAGGTATAAAGATTTTTTGAATTTTTTGTTTTACTCATGATCTAAATAACATTCTATCTAAAATAGGTTCTTTTCTCCAGACATGGTATAACGTTGCACCCACGTGTAGCAAAACAAAAAAAGCAATGGCATAGCCTAAGTACCCATGAATCATATGCATGCTTTTTGAAAGCGATTTTGAATAGGAAATGCCTGGAATATATATGGGAAACCAACTTGGCATTTTTTGACTAGCGGTAGCCATTAACCACCCAGACAATGGCATCGTTACAATCAAAAAATATAATATAATATGGGTAAGCTTACCCATAAACTCAATTAATTTTGGTAATTTAAATGCCTTGACGGGGTGTTTGATTCGTACGATGATTCTAAAAAAGGCCATAAAAAGTACAATAACCCCAAGGGTTTTATGGGTGTTCACTAAAAACGATTTAAACGTTGATTTAGCCAGATAGTCAAAAGAAAAACCTGCGCACCATAAGCCAATAATTAAGATTGCAATGGTCCAATGAAGGGTTTTTTGAAGTGAGCTATAAGTTGTGTATATCATCTTATTAATTTAGTTTTATACATTTAATAAGTCAATCTATCGTTATGAAATGCGTTTGCAATACATACGTTAAATGTTATTCTTACTAAGAAGCATAAAGGAGTCAATGTGTTTACAATTGTCATACCAACCTATAATAACCTAGAGTATCTAAAATGCTGTCTAAACAGTTTAGAAAAAAATTCAAAGTTAAAGCACCAAATTGTTGTGCATGTCAATGAGGGTAAAGACGGTACTGTAAAATACCTTAAAGAAAAGGGTGTTGAACATACGGTTACAACATATAGTGCTGGCGTTTGTGAAGCTGTTAATCAAGCAGCAGCAAAGGCTAAATGTGATTATATTTTATATAGTCATGATGATTTTTATTTTTGTCCTGGCTGGGATGAAGTTATGATGGCAGAAATAAAACGCATTGGTCATAAAAATTTCTACCTATCAGGTCTTATGCTGTGTCCAAGTCAGTTGGGCTGTGGTGATACAGTTGAAAATTTTGACGAGCAAAAATTATTAAAGACCTATCAAAATACAAGCCGTAATGATTTTCAGGGCTCAACCTGGGCGCCACATGTAGTCCATAAAGACACCTGGGATGCAGTAGATGGGCTAAGTGAAGAGTTCTTTCCAGGCCATGCATCTGATCCAGATTTTAATATGAAACTATGGCAATATGGTGTGAGAATTTTTAGAGGGCTTGGTCAATCTCCTGTTTATCATTTTGGGTCTGTCACACTGAGGAAAAAAAATACTTGGAATTTCTCATATCGCATCAGTAGTGGCAACACAAAAAAGTTTTTATACAAATGGGGCATCAGTGTTAAGTTTTTTAGAAAACATTATTTAAAATCTGATACGCCTTATGATGGTCCACTGACAACACCAGTTAAACACTGGAATTATTTTATTGAAAAGCTCATCTGCAAGCTTTCATTAGTGTATTTATGTATATTTAAGAGAAAATTGTTAAAAGAATTTAAAGCACAAATAACTGCTTTAACAAGTTCAATGAAACAGAGCACAGATTTTTAACCAAAAACGATACCAGTAGTTTTTATCTTTACTAAAACAAGAGATTTGGTTTTGCTCAGTTGGACTATGCCAATAACATTTTGCAAATTTTTTCCAACCAAACAGCTTCAAATAATTACGGTCACTTCTTTTTAAACTAAGCTCTTTATCAATCGAAGACCCAAAATCAATATAGGTATTTTCTGGATGAATTTTGTGGATTTGATGAATTAAAATATTTGATACTGGTCCTGCACAAAATAAAAATAAATGATTTTTAATTCTATTGTTTTTTGCATATTCAAGAATGTCATTTAAAAGCACATCATGTTGCTGCCAGGCATTCATTGGAACTGGAAAAAACTTTTTTACGTTGAAGCCTTGCTTGTCTAATGATTTTAGACTGGTTTTTTTATTAGCAATCAATATAATTGGGTATTCTTTAATTACAGGCAAAAGTTCACATTTAACGCGCTTGTACATGGCATTTGTGAAAAGCGTTGCAAAGGTTTGGTTAGTTTTAGATAGATCGAAATGTTGATTAATGTGTTGCCTAAAACCATCTAATGGCTCACAACACCCACAGGGAAGTCCGATATAGTAATTATCATGCTTATAGCGTAAACTATTCCACAAAAGTTTACTAAAATCATCTAAAGATTTTTTTGAAACTTGCCATTGCTTACATTTGAAATTTTTATTTTTAATTACATGCATCTCGCCATCATTAAATCGGGCAAAGGCGAAAAATTCTTTAGAAATTAATTTTCCTAAAAGCTTGTCAAATTCCTGATCGATGATTAGGTTAGCATTAGTGATCAAAATAAAATCCTTATCATTAATTTCAAATATAAACTATTTTTAAGCATTTCATCAAAACTTTAGTGGTGATAACGTGTCTCATCAGTTAAATTCGCCTCCTGAAAACCTTTTTGCCTCAAATAACAACTTTCACATTGACCACAAGCTAATCCTTGTTCATTGGCTTGGTAGCAAGAAACGGTCATTTTGTAATCAACACCTAATTCATGGCCTAGCTCGATGGTTTCAGCTTTGCTTTTATCAATTAAAGGTGCATGAATTTGGATCGGAAAACCTTCAGATGCTAATTTAGTTGCCTGGTTTGCGAGGATATTAAAAGTTTCAATAAATGGTTTTCTACAATCTGGATAACCTGAATAATCTACTTGGCTACAACCAATAAATATGTGTTGGCATTGAAGTACTTCTGCCCAAGCAAGCGCATGTGATAAGAAAATTGTATTTCTAGCAGGAACATAGGTGCTTGGGATTTGGTTGGTTTGATTTGGGCGAGGGATAGATTGTCCTTTGTCAGTTAGAGAGGATCCCCTGAGCTCACTTAAATAATTCATTTCTACAATCTTTTGCTCAGTTACTTGAAAATGTTGTGCGATGCGTCGAGAAGCTGCAAGTTCACTTTGATGTCTCTGGCCGTAGGAAAAAGTAAGGGCATAAAGTTCAAATCCTCGAACTTTGGCGTAAGCTAGACAGGTTGCAGAATCAAGGCCACCGGATAATAATACAATTGCTTTTGGCATAATTTATGACTCCAATAATTTTTGAATTAAATGTTTCTGTGTATTGAGACGATTTAATTTTTCTTGGTTTATGGTTAAATTATTTTGTGCTTCTTCAACCAAATGACTGGGTGCATGATTGACAAAATTAGGGTTACCTAATTGCTGTTCTAGTTTAGAAACATCCTTGGATACTTTGTCAAAAACTTTATCAATACGTTTTAATTCTAAATCAGCATCAATTAAACCTTTCAGAGGTATGTCAATTTGCATGGTTTCAAGTAAAGCGCTCGCTGAGATTTTTTCAGGTGTTTCAACCCACTGAATATGATTGGCTTTACAAAGGTGTTTAATCCATTGTTCAGCTTTCTCAAAATGATGTCTATCTAACTCAGTCCCTTTAGATAATTGAACATCAATGCGTTTATCTGGTGATATATTGCCTTCACTGCGAATATTCCTCACTTGTGTTACAAGCGACTTTGCCCAGTCAATTTCCTTAACACTAAGCATGTCATCTTGAGCAATCGGATAGGGTGCCTGCGTGAGCATCCCTTGGTTTGGTAATCCCAACCTTGTGCTAATTTCTTTCCATAGCGTCTCAGTAATGAAAGGCATTAACGGATGCAATGCATGCAATAATTGGTTCATGACATATAAGGCACACGCATATGGGTGTTGCTTATGTTGCGTATCTTGAACTTTTAGCATTTCTAAATACCAGTCACAAAAATAATGCCATGTGAAGTCGTACCAAGTTTTAGTGAATAGATCAAAACGATAAGCATTGAGATGATCGGTTGCTAAGCGCAAGTGTCTATTGAACTCACTTAAAATCCATTGATCAATGATGTTGCTTTTAGCAATATCAAAGGTTATTTGAGACTCATTATCTGTTTGCATCATCAAGAAACGACATGCATTCCAAAGTTTGTTACAGAAAAACTTATATCCTTTCAGTTGTTCCATATGGATACGTATATCTCTTCCTTGCGTGCATGCTGAAGCATAACACATTCTTAATGCATCTGTACCATGAGCTTCAATGCCATTGGGGAAGTGCTTTTTAGTTTTTTTAGTAATGGCCTCTGCTAATTTAGGTTGCATCATGCCATAGGTTCTTTTTTGAATAAGTGTTTCTAAATCAATGCCATCCACAAGGTCCAATGGATCAATGACATTACCTTTAGACTTTGACATTTTATCACCTTGTTCATCTCTAACAAGACCATGCAAAAAGACTTGTTTAAAAGGTACTTCTCCTGTGAGGTGTAATGACATCATGATCATACGTGTTACCCAGAAAAATAAAATATCATAGCCTGTGATTAATAAATCTGTTGGAAAATACGTTTTGAAACGTTCTGGGTCTTCCTGAAAACCTAAAGTTGCAAGCGGGTACAATGCTGATGAAAACCAAGTATCAAGCACATCTTCATCTTGGGTCAATGTGACTGAGTCATCAAGTTTGTATTTGGTTCTGATTTCAGTTTCACTGTTGCCGACATAAATTTTGCCAGATTCGTCATACCAAGCAGGAATACGATGTCCCCACCATAACTGTCGACTGATGCACCAATCAGTTAGGTTGTTTAAAAAGTGTTCATAGGTTTTTTGCCAATTATTTGGTATTAACTCTATGTCATTATTTCTGACTGCATCGATTGCAGGTTTAGCGAAGCCAGTCATTTCAACAAACCATTGATTGGTTAAAAGTGGCTCAATGATGACGCCTGTTCGTTCTGCAAAAGGCACCATGTGCTTATGAGGTTTGGTCTCAATTAAATGCTCTGATGCTTCCAGTGCTGATAAAATCTTTTTGCGTGCATCTTTTGCAGTTAAACCTTGATAGTCAACGGGCACAAAATCATTTAATGTACCATCCAATGCAAGCATATTATGTTGGGGAAGATCGTGTCTTTTGCCAACCTCATAGTCATTGAAATCATGCCCAGGGGTAATTTTTAAGCAGCCTGTGCCGAAAGATTGATCAACGTAATCATCTGCGATGATGGGTATGGCTCTTTGAGCAATAGGGATAATTGCTTTTTTACCTACGAGGTGTTTATAACGTTCATCTTCAGGATGAACAGCAATGGCACTATCAGCCAGAAGTGTTTCAGGTCTTGTGGTTGCAATCACAAGCGTATCATCACTATTTTCAACAGCATATCTAATGCTATACAAATGACCGTTCACTTCTTTATTTTCGATTTCTAAATCTGAAATAGCAGA
>JAURNZ010000058.1 GCA_030829925.1 Gammaproteobacteria bacterium
AAGTTAAAATTATGGTCGAATAAGTTTGACTCTTTTTCGAAAAGGGCTTTTTGGTTATTTGTCCCATTGGCACTTCTTCTAAAAGGCATCTTTGCAGTGATTGATTTTTTTGCGAGGTTTACTTTAAAAACCATAGATAAAGTATTTTCAAAGATCTGTCATAAGTTGTTCGATTGTTTGTATAAGGTTGCAGGGATGTTTAATATGATGCATTTACTTGGTTTTAGGTATCAATCAGATATTAACAAAATATTTCATTTTGTGGAGGGTAAATGTTTTGATATCCGTTATGAAATTTCAAGATATAAATCCGATGTTGTGTCTAAAGAATTAGAAGAAATCAAAGGTATGGAAATACCTGGTTTTCAGACCTTACAAAGTTTCTTTCAAGGGGTTAAAGATATTTTTGTATACATTTTAAACACCTGTTTTACGTTGGCTGAAGATTTAGTTTTTGAGCCAGCATTTTCAACCATTCATTTTATATGTAAAAAATTAAATGTATTTTTTGAATCAATGTATCATTTCTTTACGATGGGAGGGGCTGATACAGATGAACCAACTGGATTAGAAATAATGCTTATGGTTGTGTGTTCACCGATTTGGTATATTGGCAGATTTTTTAAATTTGTAGATAAACTGATGGTTAAGCATTTTAAAAGTGAATTAAATGGCTTGTTTTTTTATGAAGATTCACCAGTTAAGGATTTGGTTATTAACACGGTAGTTTCTCCTGGGTCACTGGCTGTCAATCTTTTAAAGCCCTTTGCTGCTCAGTCATTGAGAGAAGACGTCTATCAATCAGCAGGAGGTGGCCAATCCATGTTGGCTGATGATTCTGATGATGAAGGTTGTTATTGGTTAGAACGTTTGTCTCAAACAGGTGATCCTTGGGAAGATCGTGATTCTGATAATGGATCTGATTGTAACAAAAAACTGTAACACATCATTTCATTCAGTGTTCAAATGATTGGGGTGTGAATCTTTCATGCTTAAGCATACCGGTGTGTGAAGTCATAGATTCTGGATCATTGATGGTTTGATTGATTATATGAATAAATGATAAATTTTTTCAATGATGCCATAAGAAACTCTTAAGTTAACTGTTTTATGATGTTTCATGAGTGGTGATGAAAGTAACACATGAGTTATCGAGTCATCAATTAAAAATAATAAATAATATTAAAATAAGAGGAAATTATTATGGATTTTATTAAAAACGCAGGATTTGGTGTACAAGTCGCAGTAGTATCAGGTTATTTAGCAGCTGTTAAAGGCCACAATGTAGTAGAAAGCATGAAAGCTTTGGGTGATATTAACAAACAAAGTTTACAAAATGCTGAAAATTATAAACATGTTGGTGGTAGAGTGCTTCAAACACCATTCTTTTTAGTGGGTATGGCAATAGGTATTGTTGCTGATGTATTCTCAGGTTTGGTAAACGGAGCTAAATACATTGGTCAAGCTATCTACAATGTATGTGTAGTTTTAAAAGCAAAGGTAACAGGTAATCAAGTAGCTGATGATGCTTATTGTACACATGACTTTGCAGAATCACACAAAAGCTTTGTAGATCCTAAGAAAGCAGATGAGAAATCAGACAACGATTCAGACAAAGGTCCTATAGTACAAAACGTAACAATGTTTAACACTGCAGTTGCAAAAGCTACTAGTGACGCATGCACTAAAGTTGCTCAAACATTAGGTTTAAGCTCTAAATAAGCATAATACCAACCGTATTATCTAGTTTTAAAAACCCTGATCTTTGATCGGGGTTTTTTTATTTGCGCAGCTATTGGTGTCGTGCTAAATTGACACTGTTGAACTCAGTAGTTAATGATAAAAGATCTTTATAAACATACCAAAGATGGTGCCATTATGGGCTATGGTGTCCAACGGTATTTAAGTCCTTCGGCCATTTTAGGGTGGCTTTTAATGATTGTGCAGTCTAAGTATGAAGCAAGAGCTAAAATAATCGCCTGGTGGTTAATTGATGTGCCTGTGAGGTGTCTGTTTAGTGTGACAGGTGCTGTCATTGGTTTTTGCATGGGGCTGCTCGTATGTGGCATAAAAATAGCTCGTCATTATAGCAATTGTGCCATTCAAAATCAGCTTAGTGTGCAGGTGCAGCGTCGTTCCATTAGTCCTCTTGGTCAGCAGGCCTTTTTGCCTGACATGCCTATACAATTAATAGAGCCACTAACTCATCGGTCCGTATCGAATGATCTAACTTTTTCAAACTAACGTATCATTTTTAAACATGATTGATAAAATCAATCATCAGATAAGCTTTAGTTAATTATTTGTGAATAAAATAATAAATATCGGAGAATTTTATGAGTAAAAAAACAAATTCAGTTGAGCAAGCATTGGATGTTTTTGAATATTTTTTGGATCATGTATTTGCTCCTGCAGTTAAGAGCCCCAAAAATTGGGGTAAAGAAAATATTGTACTGTGGCCACTCACTCTCGTAATTCTCGTATTGTCGATTGCAAGTGCTATTATCACAATCCCTTATTTGTGTACACAAAAACCACCAACTAATCCAGGGGATTTGATAGATTTTAAAAAAAGAAATTCAAACTTTTATATAAATGCAAGTATAAATAATGTGGGCGTTTTTTTAGCTCCTTTAGTGACTGTAATTGCATTGATTTTTATATATTGCATTATCAAACCTATCGTAAAATCATGCAATAAAATTGTTGCTAAGGATGAAGCGCTAGACTCATACCCTCGGGGAGAGGAAGTTGGTCAGTCAGTGTATATTAATCCTGAAAAATCTGAAGAATTAGAAAGAAACGAACAAGATACAGATGACCCACTAGCAGCTAACGGATCAAGTTTATTCGTATCTGATTCGCATACAAACGAAAACGATAGTTTATTACCTAATGATGCGGAAGGAAGAGAGTGTAGTATTTAAACCAAAGTGCTGGTTGTTTAAATAAACATTTCTAGACATCATAACAATACCCGGTTATGATATGACAAAGAGTTATATAAGGGGTATCTGTTATGAAACACATTCAAAAAATTATTTTAATTGCTTTAGGCTTCATGTTTAGTGCAGCTTTTGCAACAACCGCTGTTGTCGATGTTAAGTCAATCATTGAAAGCACAGACATTAT
>JAURNZ010000059.1 GCA_030829925.1 Gammaproteobacteria bacterium
ATCCACATCTTTTAACCGCTTCTAGCATAAATTCTTTATCACTCTTTAATTCATTACTAGCATACTCAAATGCCAGCACAATTTTTTCAAATGCTGTAAGAATAAATTCTCGATCATTCTTTAATTCTTCACTGGCATACTCTAATGCACGGCCATTGCTTTTACCTGCTTCTAAAACAACTTCTGGATCATTCTGAAACTCTGGAAAGTTTTCTAACTTACGACCATCTTTTCTTACTGCTTCTAAAACTGCTTGTTTATTTTTTTGCATAATTATTCCTATACTTTAATATCTATTAATTAGTTTCATTATATTCTTTATTTTTATAAATACTTAGAATTCAAACCGCATCGAACCATTTGTTTCTTCACAAATCATTTTTAGTTTCATGGCATCTGGCAAACTTAAAAAAGACATTATGTTTGATAATGTTGCATCATTTTGCTCAATAGTTGAACCATCTTTTTTGCTTGTTGTATCAAATAGACTTATTTTATAGGCTTCTGTTGAAAGATATTTTTCAACAGATATCTTCTGCAGTAGCTTTTTTATTACTTCCTTACCCAATAAAGAATGCTTGGATGCTCTTGGATTTTTCTTAATCGCTTCGAGAACAAATGCTCGATCCTGCCTTAATTCGTCACTGGCATACTTTAATGCACATCCACAACTTTTAACCGCTGCTAAAACAACCTCTGGGTCATTCTTTAATTCATCACTGGCATACTTTAATGCCCGCCCATTTTTTTCAACTGCTGCTAAAACAAAATCTTGATCCTGCCTTAATCCTTCACTGGCATATGCTAATGCACAGACATTTCGTTTAACCGCTTCGAGAACAAATGCTCGATCCTGCCTTAACTCTTCACTTGCATACTCTAAAGCACTGCCATCTTGTGAAACCGCCACTAAAACAATATCTTTATCTTTCTTTAGGTCATCACTGGCACAATATAATACGTATCCACATCTTTTAACCGCTTCTAGCATAAATTCTTTATCACTCTTTAATTCATTACTAGCATACTCAAATGGACCGATTTCTTTTGAAACTGCTGCTAAAACAACCTCTGGATCATTCCTTAAGTCTTCACCGGTATACTGTAATGCGTATCCATTTTGTGAAACCGCTGCTAAAACAATTTTTTTATCTTGCTTTAAGTCATTACTGGCATACTTTAATGCATGGCCATATTCTCTCACCGCTACAAATACAACTTCTGTATCATGCCTTAATGCTTCACAAGCATACTCTAATGCACATCCATTTTGTGAAACCGCTGCTAAAACAATCTCTGGATCTCCCCTTAATGATTCACAAGCATACTTTAATGCGCTTCCGTTTTGTGAAACCGCCACTAAAACAATATCTTTATCTTTCTTTAAGTCATCACTGGCATACTCTAATGCGTATCCAGATCTTTTAACCGCTACTAAAACAATTTCTTTATCTTTCTTTAAATCATTACTGGCACACCCTAACCCATAATATCCATTATTTTTAACTGCTGCCAAAACAATCTCTGGATCTCCCCTTAATCCTTTACTGGCATACATTAATGCATAGCCATCTTCTTTAACCGCCGACAGCACAATCTCTGGATCATTCTGGAATTCTGGAAAGTTTTCTAACTTACGACCATCTTTTCTTAATAATTCTAAAACTGCTTCTTTTTTTTCTATATTTTTTTCCATGATTTACTCTCACTATCTGAATAAAACTTATTATTAATTATTAATGACAATTATTAAAAACATATTAATCTATAAATCATTTCTCCTATGATGCATAGAATTTATTTATCATGACCCATGTATATTACTTTCATAAAACATTGCGATGGCTAAAAGATAATGGTCATTGATGGCTTGAAACTCAATGTTTATATCATCATTCATAGGCTTAAACCCATTATAAGGATCTAGTTCAATTGCTTTAAGCGATGATGGCACACCTAAGCCCTTTAGCTTTGTCACAGCTTCTTTACCAGTCCAAAAATGTATAAACGCATGCATACATACATCTTTATCCAAAGACAATAAATACTCATATTCAGATGCATAGAAAAAACGTTTGGCCAATTTAAGTGTATTCACATGCTGGTTCAATGACTCAACATCAATGCCTATCGGCTGATCACTGACTGCAATTACGGCTTCTTGATCTTTATGTGTGATACTGATGAAGGCAGATTGACAAGCTAAATAAGGTTTGCCTGTATCATTTTTTTTAATGATTACTTTTTTATTTAGTGACTGCTCTACCGATCTAAGATAAAATGCTTTTCGATCTACTTGTTCGCACTGTTGATGATATATTTTAAAAGCCATATGTCTTTAAATATTACTATCTTTCTTAGATTGCATAAAGTCATTTTAAACATATCCGCCCTAATCATACCAATAACTATAAAGTAGCTAGGGCTGCTGGCAATAGCTTGCTCGGGTTTTTGAAATCTTTTTTGTCTCTTAAAAAGGCTTCTGGTAATAACTTTCTTGATTTTTTGAAATCTTTTTTGTTACTTACATAAGACATACTATAAAAATCAAACATTGATAAATAAGATACAATATGTTTATTGAAATCAGGTGCTTTTTCAGCTTGATGGCCATCTTCAACTTCAGCATCAGATTTCTTTGGCGGCACAGGCACTTTTGTTGTTTTGAGCGGCTGAGTATTTGAAATTCTCCGACAACAGAATAAAAATCGATACAGCATTTGGAATGAATTACCGTTATTTTCCGACTGCCTATCCTCTGATATAAGAATCTGATACAACATCTTTGCGGCATTAGTCTCTTCTTTTTCACTACTGAGTGTTGTAAGGTTCAAATATAATTTCCAGGCTTTTAGCTGGATATATCTACTAAAAGAATCATCTAAGTTTCTGAGTATTAAATTCTTGTGATGGATCAAATGTAAACTATCTGATCCACCAATAATCATTGCTTGCATCAATGCTCTTGCTAAAACGTCCCTATATAGTGTTGGTCTTTTTTCGGGAACATGATAATGCATAAGTCTAATACAAAAAGGATTTTTTTCAATTACCCTATAAAGAATTTTAGGTTCGGCAATCTGAAGGGACCCAGAAACATATTCCAAATTTCCTGGTGTTTCATCTATGGCAGCCAATGCACTGTCAATGGTTGTATATTTGGTTTCCATTTTTTAATAATATTAATCAATTAACAATCAGAATCTACCAAAAGATCCTAACAATTAAAAATAATTTTTTCAACAATCACTTGCACGTTATCTTAAAAAATAAATAAAACCTATTTGTATTCAATGTTTCTATTTTTTAATTAGATTACTTTAACATCCTGGCAACTTTTCCTAAATCAGGTTTCATGAGCTCATTTGTTTCTTTTGTTAGTAAGCCAATGCGAGCCAAAAGTATTGAGAGGTTTTTTAAAAAACCATTTACATGGCCTAAAAGGCTTTCCATTATTTCATTTGAAGGATGCAAAATGAAAGATGAGGGCTTAATTGAATTATGTAAACATATGATTCATGCACCAAGAAGTTTAACCTTGTTAAATCTATCAGAAAATGGTATCACATCTAAACATATCGATACGTTTGCCAAAGCCATCTCACAAACCAACATTAATAAAATAAACCTTAATCATAATGACATTGATATACTAAGTTTAAATGCTGCACTTAAAAAACACTGCGAACAAGGACATACCATCGTATTATGGAGTGCTCAAGGTAGACAACTCATTGCCCCGAGCCATCAAGATGAAGTAGATAACGAAGATGCAGTTGCCTTCAATCTATAAAATTACTTTTTAGAATTGTCTTCTAAACTAGCCATTAACCAAGTGCCCATCCACCAAAACGTAATGCCACTCCAAGAGAAATATAGACTGGATGTTGTCACAAATGGAAAGATACGAATCAATAGACAAATAAGTACACCCAATAATATTGGATCATTGACTATTTTAGTTGTATAAATACCTAATTGATTAACTTTAAGCTCTGACTTTGATAGCTTGGTGCGTCTTTGCCAAATATGCTGCGCCCATATCAACATCAATGCTAAAAATAAAACTGTGCCAATCAAGCCTGTATTAGCTAAAAGTTCTAGATACATGTTTTGAGGTGTAGTTGTACAACCATTTAGTTTTTTTGATGTACAAGCAATCCAATGTTGTTTTAAACCTGTACCAAGCCATGGCTTACCGTAAAACATGACCATAGCCCCCTGGTTAAGGTCACTGTATACATTGTTTGTTTCATGGTTCACATCAATGCTTGCAATGGTTGCATCTTTAACCACACTTGGAATGGATACAAACATACGATCATATAAATCAGGGTGGTTTAATACGCCAAGTGTCGCAAGAAAAACACCGAGCACACCAATCGTTAAAAAATACTTTTTAAACTGGGGCAAAATTAAAAACATTAACACCAGTCCTAGTAACCACCAAAGCGTACTGGTACGCTCACCCGTGATAGGAATCAAGGCAACCCATGCAATAATTAATAACGCGTAACCAAATTTTCTTAATAAGGATTTTTTTGGTGTGGCAAGGTACATAAACCACTTGATAAGCGCAGGCCATGACATCATCACCAAATAGCCACCAATCACTTGCTTACCAGATAAAGCCGTTAACCTTACATTATTTAAAATAATATGCCCAAATATATCTACCCCTGTATATTTTTGATGCCAAGACGCTAAAACCAACATGACCACAGCAATTTCAATGGCAATCACCATATGCTTTCTAACGTGACGGTGATTGAGTAACCAGTATTGGCAGGCTATTGCAAATAAAACAAACCGAACAAATGTCAACGCGCCTTCAAAAGACACCCAAACTTGTATTGCTTGAAAAGCAATGAGCATATAATAAACCCAAATAACCAATGCCAAAGGGACCCAACGAATGTTAAGCCAGTCCCAATCTTTTTCAAGACAAGCATTAATAAAAAAGACTAACCCAACACCTGTCATTGCAAGATCAATGGGGGCTTTACCAAATATCATCCCAAAGGGAACACACATCAGTAAAAGATATCCAGTTGACCACATTTTTTCAGAACGTGATTTATTCACATATAAATTTTTAAAGTAATTAGAAACTTGATACATAGCTGAGCCCTGCTTATTTCAATCATAATCTCATAATTCATAATTTTTGTAAATAATCACATAATTTTTGGTCGCTCTTTAGAACCTATTGTCCAGCCATCATTTGTATTTAAAACGTGTAAATACTGAAAACCATAATAAGATAACTTTGACAACATATACTGACATGCTTTAATAATGACTGGCACACTGATTTGATACTGAATGGATTGTGAGAGCTTGCACAACGCCCCTGATTCATCGTAGAAAAGTTGTCCAAACCTCAACTCAAGCATATTAAACAACTTAAACGATGACTTAATTCTTTCATGACCTAAAGTGCGCAAAAAAGTTGAATCATCTGTTATGATTTGATTCCCTAGAATTGAACAAATCACTTCCGTCCTTTTTCGACGATGTTCACTTACGCTCAATCCACACAAGTGTGCTTGGCGCCTAATGTTCGTTTTAGACCATACCCCAGGCGAAAAAACACCATGTTTTAAAGGATTTAAACAATATTTGACCTGATTTGCATACCACATTAAAAAGCCAAGCCAACTATGTAGATGATACCTTTGATCTTTCATATCAAGATTATCTTTATTACACTCATTTAAACCGTTTAAATTGATATACAACACATCGATTTGTTGTGGCGAGGGTAACATGGCATTAAATATATCCTGATGCCCTAGCATGTGACACTGCGATTGTTTTTTAAATACTTGCCAACTAAGCCATCTAGTCGGCACTTGATATTGATATTTAAGCATCAGATAACACTGTTTTGCAAAGATATCTTTTTCATGGGTTAAGAATAAAATCAATGGACAGTCCTCGATAAACTTGAAAGAAGTGCTTCTGAAATATACGGACGACTCAACTGAGATTCAAAATAAGCATACCCAGGACTTGGATTGGCTTCTAAAAAATAGTATTTCTTATTGTGATAGATAAGGTCTACACCCGAAAACCGAAGGCCAAGGGTTCGGTTCAAAGCCAAAATGTCTTTTTCAACTTGACCTGGCAAATGATACATAAAGATATCATTTTCAAATCGACTGTAACGATAATCCACAGCGTCCGATTGAATTCCAACCGCGACAATCACATCGTCACAAGCATGGACCCGAATATTTAAACCGGGTATATATGCTTGTAACAATGCAGGTTCATAAAAAGCTTTTTCTTCTTGACGATAAACTTGGTTCACAATGGAGCGCTCCGAACTAATAGATTTACAGATAAAAGGAGATTTGATCTTAACTTGAGTATTCATAATGATGTTTGTTTTAGGAATGCTCCAACTGTAAAATTGGCTTGCGATGTCTAACTGATAAGGTTTTGATAAATTACTCATCGTATCTTTAGGTCGATTGATGACATTCTCATATCGATGATCAAGCCAATCAAATAAGCTTAAAAGACGATCCATTTGATACTTATTCTGCTTAGGCCAATCTAAAAAACGATTATAAACCCCAGTAATGTCACTGTGTGACACAGGACTCTGTCCCGGAAAAAACCAATATAATTCGTCCATATCAATGCTTTTACCCAATTGATTCAAATCAACAAAAGCAAAATCAACACTATGTTTGACACAATGGTGCATAAATGCCCCAATCACTTGATCTGAACACTGCCCTAAAACTAAAATCATTAATAAAGCTCTATCAAATGATGTACTTGAGTTGCTACAGGACAAATATCATCTTTACCCTCTTTTCCATCTTTTCCATCTTTACTGTTTTCTTTCCCAAAAAAACCAACATTATTTTCATGTTTATACCCTTCAAAACCAATTTTATGACTCATATGTTTACTCCTATATTTACTGTTATTAAATTAATTAACTTGATTGCCGCCAATAATTTTGCCATGAATAGACACATTAGATCCCTTAACCACACGGCCATTGCCTTGCTCAAAATAAATATTACCGCTAACCTTTGTGTGACCAGATAAAATGACTGTTTGTGGCTCATTATCATGTTTTAGCATATTGATATCACCCACATTGGTATCATGTAATTCAATTCTGTTTGCTGTGGCATGAACATTTCCAACATTGGTATGTTTCATAACAACAAAACCTTTAATGGTAAGATCTTTGGATGTATTCACATCATTCAGTTCTGCCGTCCCATGGATTGCTAATGTTTTAAAACTTGCACCCTGTGCCAATAATTGCCCCTTAACCATGGCATGACCCAAAACTTCAGTACCTGTCAATGAAACCATCCCATTGGCATTTAGGTGGTCCAATGTGCCTTGACTGCAATTTGTTTGGCCATAGAGTTCTGTACAATTCGAAAAAGCTAGCATAGGTACAACCCCCATCAACCAGTATCTTTTTTTCATAATTTCTCCCGTTATCTGATAAATAGAATGACAACTAATCTTTGTAAAAAAAATACAGGGAATATGTAAGCCAGCGTATTTGACCTAAATAAGGAACTAATTTAAGATAATTATATGATCGATGCAGCATTACTTAATATATTGGTTTGTCCTGTCTCAGGTGCGCCTGTCATCTATGATAGAGAAAATAACCAGCTTATATGCCATACAAGCAAATTAGTCTATCCAATTATAGATGGTATTCCTGTGATGCTTGAAGAAAAGGCCAAGCCTTTCGTTGAACCACAATAAAATTATCTGAGGGGGTAGAAAAATGGATAATGATATCTTTTTAAAAATTATAGCAAGAGAAGTGCCGGCTGACATTGTTTATGAGGACGAGCATTGTATTGCTTTTCATGACATAGCACCTAAAGCACCCACACATGTGTTGGTTATCCCCAAAAGAAAAACGCCTAAATTATCTGACTTCACACCAGACAAAGATCCAGATGTTATGCATGCTTTTAGTAAAATTCCCCATGTAGCCAAAATATTAGGATTAGAAGATTTTAGAGTTATTTTGAATAATGGAGAAGGTGCTTGCCAAACGGTTTTTCACATTCATTTTCATATCCTGGGTGGCAAAAGATTGGCTTGGCAACCTGATTAGGCACCTAAAGCCCATAAATCATAGGTGATTTTTTTAGGTTGATAACTATTAACTTTTTCTACTTTTCCAGAAGTAAAATGATGATCTTGCACAGTATAAGATTCCAAAATGCTTCTTGCAAACGATTGATTGCAGTTAAAGACTACAATTGATACACAACACATTTTATTTATAATACCCATAAAGAATATTGTACCACAATTTAATATAAATGTGTATATTCAATCACTTGCACTTGTAAAAGAAACATTCTTTTACAAGTGCTGTAATTTTATTCTCTAGCTGCTTAAAACCATGTTTTTCATTTGGGAAAGCATGGTATTCACAAGAAACATGATGTGCTTCTAATGCATCTACCATCATTATTGTTTGACTGGGTGGGACAACTTTATCTAACAAACCATGAAAAAATATAATTGGCACTTTAATTTTATTAATTTCGTATGTCGGCGAACGATCTATATAACGCTTTTCTTCTTCTGGATAGCCCCCAATCAAATAATCTAAATAGCATTGTTCAAATTTATGAGTAATTTTTAGCAACTGCATCAAATCACTAACACCATAGTAGCAGCCACCTGCAGCAAACTTCCCAGAATACATCAAAGCCCTTAGTGTTGTAAGCCCTCCTGAGCTTTTACCTCTAATGAAGCATCGTTTTGGATCAACCATTCTAGTATCAACCAAATAATCTCTTGCAGCTACACAATCTTCAACGTCTATAATCCCCCATTGATGCTCAAGGGCATCCTGATAAGCGCGCCCATAACCCGTACTGCCACGATAGTTGACATCCACTACACTGATGCCCTGATTAACCCAAAACTGAATCATTGGATCCCATTGGGGCGATGTTGCAGCCGTTGGACCACCATGACACAACACCAATAAAGGCGGCAATGTTTCTGAAGCATGAAAATTTTGAGCATCATAGAAAAAAGCATGTGCTTGAGCGCCATCTAGTGATGGGAACTGAATCGGTTTTGCAGGCACAACTGATTCTTGGTCATGATTAAACTTATTTTCTTCAAGTAGTGACCATTTACCCGAAATAACGTTGATACGTAAAATTTTTGGTGGAGCGTCTATAAATGCCCCTATTACAAATAAATTCTCACCCTCGGTGGCCATAAATGGCAAATAATCACAGCATGGCAAATCAAAGACATGCCATTCATGATTCACAATTTTTCCCAACACCCTTTGTTCAGGTGGACCGGCAATGGCAATACATACATCATTATCCATGACAGCAATGTTTTGTTGCCCTTGTTGCCATCGTTCAAAACCGAAATGCATTTGAGCAGGATAAAGTGGCTTGCCATCTAAATATACATTGGCCCATCCCGTTTGGTCAGAGGTATACAATAATTGATTTTGCGATGTCCAACAAAACTGGCTAATGACATCATGATTTGAAGTGTTTATTGTTTGCATAACACCTTGTTCATACCAACGACCATAACACAGCTGACACTGATGCCAAGGCATATTTGGGTGATTCCAATATAAGTAAGCCCACAACTTTCCATCTTTATTAAACCTTGGACTTGCATAGAAATCATGCCCCTCCGCAACAGTGGTCTCCACGAGCGTATCTAAATTGATTGATATAATCCTATTTACGATGTCATCTTCGTGATGGACTTCCTGAATGGCAATCAATACATCATGACTTAAATCTATGTCTGCATAACGTGTGTGTTGGTCCCCAGTAGTTATTAGATCAATCACTTTGGTTTGTCGATGATATCGGCATATTTGCTGATCTTTTTGACGGATAAAATAAATATCACCATTAACATGTATGGCATAATCACCACCACCATACTCATGGACGTGATTCCCCAAAGCATCATCACCATCAACTAAGGTTTCTTTTTCACCATCAGGTTCCAAAACAACTAAATAATCACCTTTTACATCAGGGTTGCTTTCTATCCAATGACAATGACCTTGCCAAACTTTGATTTCTCTTTGATGTATTAACTTGCAAAAAGCTTTTTTTGCAGCTGTTTCAATTGATATATTCATTGGGTCTTATTATAAAACGTTCATTACTTATTATTCAAACCTTGACACAGCATTAATTTTATACGATAAAGTGATTATGCAACTTTCATATACTGACGCGATCGCTTTTGGCTTTTGCTCACTTTCAATTTGTTTCTTTTTAACGCTTAACTTAAGAAGTAAACAAAGGTTTTTTTCCTATCTTTCACGCCAACTTGGCTTGAATCAATTCATTCAATATTTCTGCAACTCAAAGCATAATAAAGTTTGGGTCATAAGTATCGACTATGATGGTACATTTGATGATGGGCATGAGGTGATTAAAGCTTGGATTAATCAATTTAGAAATCAATTTTCAAGAGTCATCTTGATGATAGGAAGTATACGGCAATCCCGATTCACTGATGAGCTTAATGATCGATATAATAATAACGGGAGCATCAGACGTATTGAAGACTTCGCATATGAAAATGAATTTGAATTTGACTCTTTTTTAATTGGGGACTCACTTGATAATAGAGAAGCTGGGGAAACCTATCTTATTTGGAGCATTCAAGACGACATTGCCCTCAAAGCAAGCTGTAATGTATTGACAAATGAAACATTAAAATTTCTTTATGATAAAAAAACACCTATTGTTCACGCTCAAATGCATCACATAAAAGAAGTTTTTCCTAATAAGGACATTACCTATACCCTCATCGATGATAGAGAAGACATTGGTGCTTTTTTAAATAAGCATATTACAACAAGTATCCCACCACGCGTTACTTATAATTTCGTATTATTTAATGAATTTTTGGAATGCAAAACACCTTTTAAACCAATCCCTTCTACTGCAAACCTTTTTGATACTCAATGGCGGCTACATCATTCAAATAAAACACCACCCTGTTACCCACTTATCAAGCATTCGTTAGCAACCTAATTTTTTTAAAACACTTAATATTTTCTTAAAGTTAATTGCGTAAAATTTTAGTATGTCTGTTTTAAAAAATAAAACCATTAGCATACTTAAAGATATTTATTCGTTTATTATGCTTTCTATATGTGCGATTTATCGCCCATGGGTTGATTTATACCAAAGTTTAAAGCACAAAGCCGATGGTTCTTTTCTATTCCAAAGAAAAGACTATCAAAACTTCCTAACTGAAAATTTAAAACAAATAAAGCCTTGTATACGCTTATATTGGCATTTACTGTATGGAAGTAGTTTTATCATTGCAAAACTAATCAACATTATTGTGTTTTACCCGTTTAGATTTTATGCAACAACACATACAAACAACAATAAAATGAACGAATATAAACTTATTGAAAAAGATATTAATGACAGAATTTTGAAAGAACCTAAAACTAACCCTCAAAGAACTTCAAAACTATTCATAACCATAAAAACAATGCCAGAAACATTCAATGAAAAGGAAATTAATGACGAAATAAATAATGCTTTCACCAACTACTTTAAAGGGCCATTATCATCATCTAAAAAGGCACTCAACCAATTTAGAATCAACCCCATTGATTCTTATAAACCTTAAAATTTAGAGTGAAGCGTTTTTAATGTTTCACGCTCATATGCATCCATCTTAAAAAAGCTTTGATAGCTTATTTTCAAAAATGTCTCAACATTTTCATGCTCTACTTGTGTCAAGTAACGATTAGTATTTAAACCCTTTGGCACTATAAAGCTAATGATATGATCACATAGATCCGCACATAATATGTTGTTAAAATTCTTTATTCCACATCTCATAATCCCGTGCATCCACCCAGATAGCATAAAATGTTTGTGATATTGGTAACTAATTATGACTGCACGCGAACACCATGCATCAGTCATAAGATTTAGATGATGTCTAGCTATAATTCTGATTGTTGGCTGTATAATGTCAAGCGCATCAATAATGGTTTTTTCACTACTTTGTTGATCTCGTCTGAAATACTGGTAATAAAGTCTTTGAGCATACAGATCATCTTCGATTCCTTTATCTTTTTTTATTATGACTTGTTGAAGTTGAGACCAAACATAATCATGATTTAATGCTGGAGGCAGAAGCATATCAATTTCATCTACACCGTATCGTGCTATATATGTTGCAAAGGTTTTTGTTGGAATTAAATTTCTACCTATGTGGGTTTGATGAAATGTGTTTAAAATTTTAAAACCGATGGTTTTAAAGTTGTTAGCCTCTAACGAAGCCAACATGAAACGCTCGTCAATAGAAATATGTTTTAAGAACATGAAGCCTAAATGATGCCTATTCATATGTGCTAGCACATAGTCAATTCTACTAATATCGTTTGCTTGAATGGCTTCTATTAAATCTATTTTAAAAGCCTCATAATCTAAGTATATCCCAATTTTAGATGCTAAGATAAACACGTTGTCAGTAATGGAATAGCGTAAATAATTTACAAATTGTTGAAGTGGAAGCATTGTTTTTTATTTTCATGCTACCACACTTGCCTTAACTCAATGTTAAGGCAGACTATATGTCATACTTTATTTGGCGTCTAACCAATTATCCGCATGGGCTATGTTGACCACCAATGGCACCGACAGATCTACTGCATGGGTCATCTTGTTTGTGATGACTGAAGTGGCTTTTTCAACCTGGTCATTAGGAACTTCAAAAATCAATTCATCGTGAACCTGCAAAACCATTCTATATGGGTCATCAGATAAGCCAATCATGGCTTTTTTAATGATATCTGCAGCAGAGCCTTGCATAGGGGCATTGATGGCAGCTCGCTCTGCCGCCTGACGACGATTAAAATTACGATCATTGATACCTAATACTTTTAAACGTCTACCTAACAAGGTTTCAACATAACCTTGTTCATGGGCTAGTTGACGTGTTTTTTCCATAAATGTTTTAACGCCCGGATACCTTGTGAAATAAACATCCATATAAGCTTGCGCCTCTTTTCGATTAACACCAATTTGACTAGCTAGACCAAACGAAGACATACCATAAATCAAACCGAAATTAATGGCTTTTGCACTTCTTCGTTGCTCCTCAGAAGGTGCTTCAACATCAAACACTTCTGCAGCTGTTGCCATATGAATATCTTTATCGGCTTTAAAAGCAGCCAATAATTTTTCATCTTGAGAAAAATGTGCCATGATGCGCAATTCAATTTGAGAGTAATCTGCGCAAATGAGTTGATGATTAGGTTTAGCGACAAATGCTTTACGCACCATCTTCCCTTCTTTAGTTCTTATGGGAATATTTTGTAAATTTGGGTCTGATGAAGAAAGTCGACCAGTACTTGTAACGGCCTGATTAAATTGACCATGGATACGATTCGTTGCAGGATCAATCATTGTTGGCAATTTATCCGTATAAGTATTTTTCAGCTTTATCAGACTACGGTGTCGCATGATGAGTTTAGCAATCTCATGGTTAGGCGCTAACTGTTCGAGTGCGGACTCTGATGTGGATGGCTGACCTTTAGGTGTTTTTTGCAATATGGGCAACTGAAGCTCATCATATAAGACGGATTGTAGCTGTTTCGGCGATGATAAGTTAAACTCATGCCCGACTAAATCATAGACTTCTTTTTCAATAATATCTAACTCATTACCTAGACACTGACTTTGAGAATGAAGCTCATTGGCGTCAACTTTAACACCATTGTCTTCCATGATTTTTAAAACACTTAACAGTGGCATTTCAAGATTATAAAATAAATCTTCCATCTGATTGGCTGTAAGAGAGTCTAATAATTTTGGTGCCAATATCAGCATTAAAGCCCCAATGTCTTCTGGCTTAGATGATGACACATCATGCCCTAGATAATGTTCTATTGCATTTTCTATTGTGAATCGACCACCTAAATGACTTTCAAGCATATAATATGCAAGCATGGTATCTATTTTTGTACATTTGAATTTAGATATTTGTACATCTTTTAAGATATTTTTAAAGTCATGACCAATAAGTTGATGATTAGCATCATCTGACCAGCTGTCTATAACATCGAAGATATCTTGCCATGATAAATCTGGCGATGTCACAATCATCACACCCAAATCGGTTATAATATATTTATTCGAGGTTGCAAATAAGTCAGCTTGTATGGGTGCCACTGACATAATAGCTATAGCAGAAACACTTTCAAGTGAAGCCCATGTCTTTATTAAACTTTCTTTAGATTCAACCGAATATAACCTTAATGCTTTAGGCTTTTGGACTTGTTTATTTTGAACAATGTCTGTACCTAAATTATTTAATGCATCTTCATGAAATTGTGCAAACCGTCTCAAATGAAGTTTTTTAAACAACTCATGAAGTGCTAAATGATCCGGGGTCTTTGGCTCAGACTCTTCCCAGGTCACATCCAAATCTGATGCAAGTGCAATTAATTTTTGCGCTATATGTAATTGATCAATCGCACCTCTTAAATTTTCACCAACCTTCCCTGCAATGTCATCTTTGTGTGTAATAATGTTGGCAACTGAGTCATATATACTTAGCCACTTAGAAGCAGTTTTTGGACCAACTTTAGGCACCCCAGGGATATGATCACTTGCATCCCCAACTAAGGATAAATAATCTAGCATCTGTGTTGGTTTGACACCAAACTTTTTTTGTACAGCTTCAGGATCAATCAAGGCATCTGTCATGGGGTGGATCATGTTGACACGATCGTCTACCAATTGCATTAAATCTTTATCTGCAGAGGCAATATACACGGTATGATCTGTAATTTTAGCAAGCGTTGCAATCACATCATCTGCTTCTTGGCCTTCTACTTCATATTGCTTCAGTCCCATCCATCTAACAATGTCTTTGATTGGTTGAATTTGTTGAACCAAATCATCTGGCATACGGTCTCTATTAGCTTTGTACTGATCATATATATCGTTACGCCAAGACTTTCCAGACGGTGGATCAAATACTATGGCTATTTTGATTGGCTCAAACCTTTTAATGGTTTTCTCAAGCATTCTTACAAATCCAAAAACTGCACCAGTTGGAAACTGATCAGGCGTTCTTAAATCAGGCAGTGCATGGAATGCACGATAAATATAACCGGAGGCGTCTACAATGAGATAATTATCTTTAGCCATCAGTCTTTCCAATAAGTTGGTTGCAAAATTACAAAAATAGTCATGATTTCAATCCTACCGATCAGCATGGCTAAAATAAGTAGATATTTTGCCGAAGCATGAACCATTACATAACTTGAACTTACTTCACCGATACTAGCACCAATATTCCCAATACTCGCGGTCAATGCAGAAAAAGCAGTATGAAAATGAAGACCGGTACCTAATAAGCATAGAAAAAGCACAACATACGTGTAGAAAAATAGCATCATAAATGCCATGACATGACGAATAATATCGTCTCTTACTATTTGATCTCCGAAAGTCATTCGTAAAACAGCAGCTGGGTGCAATAGCTGCTTAAGCACTAAGAGACATTGCTTAATACTGACAATGACACGAACTAGTTTCACACCACCCGTAGTTGACCCAGCACACCCACCAATAAGCCCCAGTAAAAGAACAAATTCTGGTAAAAACCCAGGCCATGAAGCAAAGTCAGTATTCACAAATCCTGTGGTTGTAATCACTGAAACAACCGTAAATAAACTATTTATAAATGCTTTATTTGCATGCCCGTCATGTTTCAAGACCAATAAACTTATAAATATAAAAAGAACACAGTACAGCATGGTTTTTAAAAAACACTTAGACTCAAAGTTTTTCCAGTATATATTTCGCTCTTTTAATTTAAAGAAAATATAATGCAGCTGAAAATTAATGCCCCCTAAAATCATGAAAATAATCGCAACCATTTGAGCAGAACGACTATAGTGGCCAAAACTATTTGCATGCAGTGAAAAACCGCC
>JAURNZ010000060.1 GCA_030829925.1 Gammaproteobacteria bacterium
ACCATAGTGTTTGGAAACATATTCAATTACCTGGTCTCTCTGATCCATACAAAAATCGATGTCAAAGTCAGGCATCGATACCCTTTCTGGATTCAAAAAACGCTCGAAAAGCAAACCATGCACAATCGGATCTAAATCCGTAATGCCCAATGCATATGCAATGATTGATCCTGCACCGGACCCACGACCAGGTCCAACAGGAATGGCATGATTTTTTGCCCACTGAATAAAATCAGCCACAATTAAGAAATAACTGGAAAAGCCCATTTTACGTATAATATCTAGCTCAAACTCTAAACGTTTTCTATACTCGTCATTAATCTCACCAACACGGTTGATTAAACCTTCCTCAGATTTTTCCACCAATAAATCAGCAACTTTAGCTTCGGGTTGTTTCTCAAAAATGGGAAGATTAATTTTATCTAGTGGTAAAACACAAGCACATCTTTGACTGACGTAAAAAGTATTTTCAATGGCATCAGGTAAATCTTCAAACAACTTAGACATCTCGTCAGAAGATTTAAAATAGCACGCCTCTGGGATGGTTGACTGTCCTTCTGATAAAAGATGGCCTTGATTAATACTTTCTCTTGCTTGGTGGGCCTCATGGTCTTCAGCCTTGATGAAACATATTGGGTTTGTAGCCACTATTGGTAATGCACATGCATCAGCCATCTCAATACTTTTTTGAATGTTTGCCTCATCACTATCTAGACCGATGCGATGAATTTCTAAATAGTATCGGTCATCCAGTAAGGATTTCCATTGATTAATGATAGCCTTCTTTTGTCCGTCAGGTAGTGGCTCACTCAGCCAATCTGCTTGCCAACCACCTGAAAGCACAATAAAGTTTTTTGTATTTTCTTTCGTCAACCAATCAAATTGAATCAATTTAGTTTCTGTGAGCTCTGCCTTTGTGAGGATTGCAGACAAATCCTGGAAACCCTGCCAACTTTTACACAAAACGATGACACGACCTTGAGTGCCATCAGTATGCTGTATTGCGATATCAGAGCCAATGATTGGTCGTATTTTATTGGCTATGGCTTTTTTATAAAACTTTACCGCAGCATAAACATGATCTAAATCACATAAAACAATGGACGAGAGCCCTTCATCAGCTTTGGTTGCTTGAATGATGTCATCAATGTGATTAATACTTATTTTGAGGCTATATTCACTATAGACCCTTAAATGACAAAACCTGGACACGAAAGATTAGAACATATAGCCAATGGCTGCTGTGAAGACACCTCTTGCCATTGTGAATTTTGCACTTGAACCATCGCTATAAGTACCCAATGATTCTTCATCAGCTGTATGGTAAAGATAACTGAAATCATAAAAACCATTCTGACCAGCAAATGCTCTAATACCTACACCAGCGCCATAACCCATGATGTCTTTAGATGTTGTTGTACTCAATGCACCGCCGTCCATACTAACACCCATATCGTATACACCCGCTATGAATAAATATGGGAATGTTCTTTGACTCGCTTGAAACATTGAGCCAAATCTTAGAAGCACTTCCAAATCTGTTTTGACTTCTGAATCATTTGAACTCTTGATGACATTATCACCAGTTGCAAAGTTAATCCCAGCATCCATAAAATAGCTGCCACCTTTTGCTGTATTACTTACAGGCTGGTAACCCATATTAATATTACCTGTATACTGAGCTTCACCACCATTTAAGTGTGCAGTGCTACTGGTAAAAAGCTCATCATTGTTATGAGTCATACCTAACCCACCACTGAAATAAAAACCTGCGTAGGCAAAGTTGATAAAACTAATAATTAAAACAATTAATTTTTTCATAATGTAACTCCAATCAAAATCATTATAACGAAAACTATTACTCAAGATCTAGTTGAAAAGTGATTTTTTTTAAAACTTTTGCAACTGGCTTAAATGTGAGCCTATGTTCTTCAGTAACACCATAGCTTTCCAAAGCTTGAACATGCTTTACAGTTGGATAGCCTTTATGGCCAGCAAACGCGTATTGAGGATATTTTTCATCAATAGCAACCATAATTTGATCTCTAAACACCTTAGCTATGATAGATGCAGCTGCAATACATCTAAAGCGCTGATCACCCTTCACTTCACTTTTGGCTGAATACGGCCAATCAGGCAGACGGTTCCCATCAACCAACACCCAATCAAAAGGAACTTTGATGCCATCAACAGCCCTATGCATTGCCATCATGGTTGCTTGCAAGATATTTACTTGGTCAATTTCGGTGGGTGTAACAATGCCAATCGACCAACAAACTGAATGTTTAATAATATTCGCAGCCATCCAACGACGATCAGTTTCACTACATTTTTTTGAATCCATATACGGAATATCATCCTTTACTGATAAAATCACAGCTGCTGCAACAACAGGACCTGCCAAAGGACCTCTACCGGCCTCATCGACCCCAACAATTATTTTATCCATAAATCCACCCATTAATGATTAAAAAAACCTATTATCCTTTAATACTTACGTAAGATAATATTTATAATATACATATAAAGAATAAAAAAAAATATATGCACAACAACTATTCAAATTTTCACCATAACTTATTCAGAGAAGTTATAACTGCCTTAATGGGTGCTTTAACAGAACGCCCAGAAATGCCTTTATTTTTGATGCTGTATGGCTATTTCTTTTTTGAACAACATATTTTACCCCAAAGAAGGCCTTGGCTTTATGAGCCTGAAGGCAATGCGATATTTGACATCAACCATATTGATCATGAAGTATACCAAGCACATAACAATTACTCGAATCCAGCCATTAATTTATTAACTTTTCCAACCACAACTACAGACCTAGTTGAAGACACGCAATCCAATAGTCATTCGATCATGCCGTATATGCAAGCTCCAATTCACTTCATGTCTAACACACTAAGGTACGCAGAATATTTACAAATGGAGTTAGTTGAAAATGCTATAAGCTCCGGTGCACAATTAACAACTCGAATTGCCAGTAGCACAATTATGGCCACAATCCCCATTGCTACCACAACTTTAAATATTATTTTTCCATTTCGCAATAACGCACCAACATTGAGCCAAATGTTAATTCAAAATATTGATATTCTTATCAACAAAACGCAAATACAACAAATCGATCCTACCGAAAGTGCTATCACCATGTATCCAGATTGCCATTTCATAAACAAGACGATCTTTTTGAGTAGCATGATGTTGTTAAACAGACAAATTGCTTACCAAACAACATTTCAAATCGCACAAGTATCGCAAACCGAGTCAATCGCATTTAAAAAATGGCATTGGTTACATTTACAAAATTTACTTTCTGAAATCCAGAAAAATTCTGCTGGGCAAGAAGAGGTAGATACTTACAGGTTACTAAATTTATCCTTTAAATGGCTACAAACGTTATACCTTGACGCAAACAACTTACCCAGTGCTTATCATAATGAAGAAGCCATTAACATGGCTGCTATTTTGAAAGGACTGATACAAAGCACAGATGTTTACATGCCAGAAGAAACACCAAATTTAACAGAAGAACAATATATTGGCTCAAGTAATGGGCTTGACTTAACCATTGGCATCACGGATTTCATCTCTGAGAAAATCATACAGGACCATCAACCACTTAACCTTGAAGTCCTGCTAAAAAGAACAAGTGATGATGTAAATATCTCAATGAAGTTGGTTGATGCTTACTTAGAGAACCATGATCAGACCATCAAACATCTAATCAATCAAGTGATTTATTATGCCACAATCTATCTAATTTTAGTGGCATGTATTAGCACCTGCCTGATTCTTGCAATGACAAACCCTATTGTTAGTTTAACAATCGTATCAAGTTTAGTTGCTATTCCTCTTTTGGCAGGCATATATGTATTATTAGCACCCAATCCACTCAATAAAAAACCACTGAAACGAAGTGAACGAGAACTACAACGACTTGCTAGACAACGTGACATATCAGAGCATGATCGTGACTATGAGCTTGATAGTCTATTAAATAACATCGGCTCAATCGTAATCTTTTACGAAAACTTAGTAACCAAAATTTTATATGGTTTAATCATTGGCACCCTGATCACTGCTTTAGTTGCCTTCCCACTTATTTTTGCTGGGATCCATGTATTTCCTATTTTAGCCGTAATACTTACGGCGGTGGCAGTCAGCATAAGCCTTTTTCGCTTCTTAAAGAATAGACCAAACCTAAACCATCAATCTGATTCAGACTTAGTGCATAATCAAATTGAACAAGTTTATGAAATAGAACCACCAGAACCATTGGCTTATCTTTCTACTGAACACTTGAAAAATACTTTAATCATATCTTCAGTGTTATTTTTTGCAACATTGTTCCAACAAGATGAATCTATCTTACAAAACCACTTGTTTAGAAACTCTTATATTAGAAAATTGGCAACTTTTCTTTTTCCAATGCATCCTTTGATTAGTGATGGGATAATGCAATGTTTTCACTTATGGGATGAGCTTGATAAAGGAAATGCTGGACCGGAGGTACATGCGCAATTAAGAGAAATTACGCAAAATATATCTAACCAACTACCAAGAGACAGCATCTTTAATAAAAGTATCGCTAACATTGTAGATCAAATTATAGAACTGCATAGCCTTGATAACCCTCCGTCTAATTTAACTGATTTCATTAGGGCTGTTATAAGAATTAGTATTCCATATTTACCAAGATTGCTAGCAGGCACTAATGAAATACAAAAATTTGTAGAAAAAAGTCTTCTCCTCGCATATCCAGAACTTGAACATGGTATGGTTAAACATTATGCAGCAAACATACAAAGATTTTTGATCAGCCCATCAGTCGATCAAACAGAATGGTTTAATACCTTTGCGCAAAGTATTTTAGACCTTAATGCCATAATTGAATCAGCACAGATCTCAAATGATGGTGAACTTTCATACCGTAAAAAGTGGAAAGACGAAATCGTATTGGCAGCAAAGCGTATTGTTGGGCTTGAAGAAAATATTTCAACCATTCGACAAAACCCAATCATTAATATCATTCAAGGATTTTTAGAAATTAATCAAGATGCGCTTTATCGCAAAAGAAGGCTAACAATTCAAGAAAATCAGATAAGAGATTTATTGATTCGCTACAGCATCATGATTCAAGACATCAAGTACACTGAGGATTTACAATATCAGTTTGTTACACACTATCAATATTGCTGGGCACAGATTCCAAAAATTTATTTCCCAACCATATTAACGCTTGGGCTAATATTATTAGCCACAACGCCATTTGGATTTTCAATCCCAATTGTTGCAGCATTGTTGATCGGAGGGCTTTTCTTATTGCCATGGTTAACAAGCAATACACATAAAATCACGCGTATCAATGAAGCCTCTTTTGACAACCTAAAAGAAGTTGCAACCCAAGCAGATAACGACATCAAAAAAGATGCTTTTTTATCTCCGTTATTAAGTAGCAGCTTTAAATCGGTTAGCGACATCTTTTGTACCGCAAGAGGTAGTTTGCGACAGCTGACAACCGTTACCGTATGTGTTGGCGTGATTATTCTCTTAATCATTGCTTCAACAATGGCCTTAATTAATCCTTATGTCCTCGGTGCGATGGCACTAGTCTTATTATTGGCTATTGCCTTTAACATGTGGCATGAGCGCTATGTGTCTCTACCAACATTTAAAGATTATCACTACAATAAACCTGGGCAAGCAGACCAAAAGTTAAGCAGTGGCTTTTTTAGCCAACCGCGTACCACCAGACCCTATCATATCCAATTGCCTGCCATTCTAGATCAGACAAACAATGAAACTGAGACCGCATTTATTGCACCAAATAATATGCAGCATG